>JADFVK010000063.1 GCA_015222495.1 Pseudomonadota bacterium | reverse complement strand
TTGAGTGTTTTACTAGGAAATAATCAGTTTCAGGTTGTCAAATTTCAAATTCTAGAATTGCAGCTTTCTTGCTTTCAACGTTAACCGATGAAAACATCCCAATTAACACTTTAAGGGACGGATGCCGTAATTTTCATCCTTTTCACAGTTTTAAAAATTCAACTTACCCATTCTGCGACGCCATTGACCTATTGCTGCTATTACGAGTTAGCTCAGCTTAATATTTAATTTCCAGTTAGCGACCATTTATAATTGTTAATAATAGGCTACGAAAAGATTTTATAATCTGGTAACTGTCGATTGAAGCTATACGGTCTGTTAGAAGAAAAATATCAATACTTTGGTTGTATTGTGAAGGAAATCACATTTTTAAATAATGTTTATTATATGATGTTATACTCACTCTATTAATCTAAAGCAAGGTGATTACTATGTTTAAAAAATCAATTCTTTATCCACTAATAATTTCAGCAAGTGCCGTATCAGCAGTTTTGGCAGATGATGCTGAATCTCAAAAGTTTTATGATACTGAACTTCTAATAACAACTCTTACAGCTGATGATCAGGAAGCATTAATTGCTGCACAAGAGACAAGTGTGGAAGCTACACAAGCTGCAGCAGATGCCGCAGCAGCAGATGCCGCAGCAGCAGATGCTGCAGCAGCAGATGCCGCAGCAGCAGATGCCGCAGCAGCAGATGACGCAGCAGCAGATGCCGCAGCAGCAGATGACGCAGCAGCAGATGCCGCAGCAAAAGCAGCAGATGCATCACCAGAAGACCCAGATTTAAATGCAACCGCAGCAGCTTTACAGGAAACAGCTGATGAAACAGATGCAGATGCTTTACAGGTTATAGCTGATGTAACAGATGCAGATGCTTTACAGGCTACTGCTGCTCTAACAGATACAACAGCTTTAGAGGCTACTGCTGATCTAACAGATGCAGCATATTTACTGGAAATTGCTGATGATGCAGGAGAGGCTCTTACTATCATACAAGATGATATTGCTCTTACAGCAACGTTAGTCGGAGTTCTTTCTGATGAGCAGGTTTTTGCGATGAACCGTTCACTAAATAATGCAGCAGATGGAAAATTACTGGTTAATATAGATGCTTTAGATTTGCAAATGGTTCTTGATGGTAACTATAACAAACAACAGATCAATGCATTTACCCAATCATTTGAGCAAGAAGCCCGTTTTCAATTGAAGGCTGATAAATTTACTGCCAAGCATGAAGAAACTGGTGATGATAAGTTTCTGGATAAAGCAGATATGATGTTTAGAAAAGGTGAAATGCAGAAAAATAAATTTCTGACAAAAATTGATAATTTTAGCCTGGATGATGAAGTGATACATCATGGTAGTAAGACAAAGCTAATAAAAGGCAGTGCCCAAGCTTCAGCCAAAGATAGTGCAAAATCCAGCTCTAAAGGTGTTGGAAAATCAAATGCTAAAGATAGTGCAAAATCAAATGCTAAAGTTACTGCAAAATCAAATGCAAAGGAAGTGGCCAAGTCTAATGCTAAAAGTGTAGCTAAAGAAAAGGCAAAAGCGAATTCCAGAGATAAAATCAAAAGTAATAATGGCAGAAACTCATAGTTTTTTTATATTTGCTGTTTGACTCAGGTTTTAGTTAATTTAAGGGAGTATAATCACTCCCTTTTTCATGTTGTGTCTACCATTCAGGATATTAATTGATTATGTCTATTCAGTTTAAAAAGTTTTTCCCCTGCCTTTTTTTTACAGCACTTGTAGCTACTTCAAGCATCAGTTTTGCTGATATGGACAGGGGTCTGGCTTATTATAATAAGGGGGATTTTAAAAATGCTGAAACTGAGTTTTTAAATCAGCTGTCGATAAACCCCAATTCAGCTTATAGTCACTATTATCTTGGGCTTATTTATGCGGTATCAGAAGAGTATAAAAAATCCACGGATTCTTTTCAAAAAGCACAGAAAGGCAATAAAAAATTGCCTGATATTGATTTTAATATAGGTAAAAATTATTATTATCAGAATTTAAATTCTGAGGCCATTACATATTTTAATAAAGTAGCAAAGAAAGAACCTGATAATGCAGAAAACCTGATGTTTCTCGGTCTGGCTTATCAGGCAGAAGCTAAGCACCAACAAGCTGTAGACACTTTTAAAAAAGCACGTAAGGCGGATAAAGAGCTGGCTCAGGTTGCAGTTTTTAATAGTGCGGCTTCCTACCAGCAAACTGGTAACAAACCTCAGCAACGTGCTCACCTTGAAGAGGCGGTTAAAATAAATCCAAATAATGCAATCGCTGATAACTCAAGAAGAATTCTGGACACAATGTCCGGCGATAACTATGGTCCTATTGAGCAAAACAAGTGGAAATTCACAGGCAGTATTAGCTTTGAACATGATGATAATGTGACTGTTGATGAAGTAAACGTCAATACAAACAAGTCTGATAATGCCAGTATTATTGAATTTTCAGCTGAAAACCTGATTTATGCTGATGAAACTTATGAGGCCGAAATAGGTTATGATTTCTATCAAAGTATTTACAATACTTATGATGATTTTAACTTACAGAGCCATAGCTTTTACGTTGATGGTGCACGTAAATATACAGACTTTGATTTAGGACTTAATTATCGTTATAACTATAATTCATTAGGTGATCATAAATTTTATGGTTCGCATATAGTCAAGCCGAATATCTGGTATAGTGCAAGTGATACCTGGTTTATAGATGGTTTTTATAGTTATGAAAATAAAAAGTTTTTTAAAAATTCAGATCGTGATGCAGATACAAATAACATAGGTTTTACCAACTATATTTTCATTACTCCTGATGATATGTTAATTGCAGGTGCTTATTATGAAGATGAAGATACTGATGGAGATGAATATGACTATGATGGTTATTCAGCATATATTTCTTATGAGAAAAAATTTATGCTTAATGCAAAGGAAGTAATAATCAGCCTCGGCTATGACTATGAGGATAATGATTATAATAGTATAACGCCTTCAATTGGTAAAAAACGTCATGATAAACGCAAAAATTATAATTTAGATTTTGAATATCCTATAACTGATTTGTTGAGCGCTATTTTTTACTATGAATATATTGATTCAGATTCAAACCTTGATTCATCAGATTATAAAGAGCATATTACGGGTATTAAGTTAGAAGCTAAGTATTAGGCTGTGGCAACAGCACCTAGGTTATATATAAATTGGTAAGTATTTCTAAAAGGATTTAAAATTTCAGCTTTCTACACTAAATTATATTTTTGAAAATAACTGCCAACTGGCGCTTAGGGACGGATGCCGTAATTTCATAGTTTAAAAATTCAACTTACCCATTCAGCGGCACTAATGACCCAGACTGGGAGCAACACACTTTCAAATGAAAACACTTCAAAAAGTCAGTACAGAAATGAGTTTGCATGTACTGGCTTATAATTTGAAAAGAGTAATGAATATTCTGGGTACTAAAAGCTTAATTGAGGCAAAAAAGGGATATTAAAAACAGCAAAGACGTGTCCGTATTGTGGCATAAAAAATCCGGAAAAAAAAGACTGATACACTTTTTGAAAATCTAACTAGTAAAATAATACTTCTTATATTAGTCCTTTATCTCTTGGTAAATTATGAGTCAGTTTTTAAATTAGTAATGCCAATGATGGAAAGTATAAATTAATCTTTATCGGCAAGCAAAAAGAAGGTGAAGGTTCTATGCGAGCCAGGAATTTTTCTAGAAATGATGTCATAGCAAACACTGGCGTTATTATTGCTGGTTTTCTGGTCTATCTGCTTAATTCTCCACGACCTGATTTATTTAAGTTCTTTGTTTTTATTTTTTTGCAAAAAATTACAGAATGGTCTAAAATCAACTCGAATTTGATATTTCTAGGTATATTGAAAATATAAGATGTTTAAGAAAACGATTTCTTTCTTTTTGTTATTATTTTTAACCCAGACTGTTCTGGCTGGGATTGATCTGCATCATGGTTCTGTTAAGAATAACTCAGTAGAACATGATATTGTTGAACATTATGTCGATACCCATAGCTTGGATTATAGTGTTAATCATCAATGTGGTTCTGCTTCTAATTTAGCATCAAGCTCATTACATGCTGATGGCTCTCATTCAAATACAAACGATTCGGGATCTTCAGATATTCATCATCATGATTGTCATGGTCATTCAACACCTTACTCGTTCACACATTTTTCTTTAATAGATACAAATCATACCTCTTTTTTCACCCATCATACGTATATCCTCAATGATTATTCGGTCACATTAAGTTTACCTAAAAGACCCCCCATTCTTTCATAACAGCATTAACTTTATGTTATCTGTTATTTTTGAACTCTAAATTTTATTACGTTATTCAACTACTCAAAATATATTCACCGAATTATTTTTTAAAAGATAATGCGGAGTTTCTTATTTATCAGTATTTTAATAAAAAAATCAGTTTAACTGATTTTTCTTTTAACAGATAACAATTTCGATCCATTTTATTTGTTTCCTCTAAAGATGAGAAAATTGTTATGAAAAGATTAAAATTCCCTGTTGTTATTTTAATTGCTTTTATTTTTCAAAGCTTGATTCTAAGTTCTGTTTATGCTCAATCGCATTATCCCATAGAAGTCAAAAACCAACCTGTACAGGTTAGAATTTCCCAGCTGAAAGTTAAATCTAGCATTGATAATGATAATAAGGATAGAGTATTCAGTGTTCTATAATACTTCAATTTCACATAAATCAAATTCATTATTATAAGCACATCCTCTAGGAAGAGCCTTTATCTCTTTAGAGACTTCAGTTGGAATTAAATTGACCATCTGAAGTACTTTTGCTCGTGCTATTTATAAACTCTTAACATATTAGGATAGTTATGAATCAATTATTTAGACCGGGTTCAAGTCATCTGTTAACACCTTTGACTAAAATATTGATGACGGGTGTATTGCTTATTCCAACCATTCAAATAAGCATTGCCAATGAACCAATCACACAAGAAAAAACTCAATATTCTCATCAACAACAGACGTATCAACAAAAGACTGAAAACAATTCTTTTTGGGCAAAGTGGCTCCTGAATCAGGTTATGTCATTACCTTTATTTCAGGCGATGGAAAAGGGAATGTTGGTTGCAAGTGATCAACAAAAAGCAATGCAGCAGTCTGTTTATAATCCTGAATTAGGTGCTTTTTATACTGATAAGGATGATGATGAATATGGGATGATGATCTCACAAACCATCGACTGGTTTGATAAACGCTCTGCGAACAGTCAATTAGGTCAGAATAATTATGATTTAGTGCTATTAGAAAATCACTTAAAAATTGAAAACAGTTTATCACAAGCCTTGTTCGCCTATATAGAATTCATAATGTCAAAACAACTATTGGAGATATCCAAAAAACAGGAAGTATTATTAACCAAATTATCTGTTGAACTCAGAAAACGTGAAGCAGCAGGTGATGTCGGTCAAATAGATGCAGAGATGGCTTATTTGTCTCTCTCTCAAAATCTGCAGCAAATAAGTCTGACTGAAATTCGTTACCGCAGAGCATCTGCTCAATTAATTCAATCGATTGGTAGTAGTCGTATTGCAGCACATCCAAAGACATCCGTTTGGTTTAATAATATTAATGCCAATGAAGTATCAAAGCATTTAAACACAGGCTATAAAATTGAATATGCTCAAAAACAACTGGATGAATCCATTTCTCATTCAAAAATTGCTTTATTAAATAAAAAGGTCAATCCGACTATTGGTCTGGGTGCTGGTCGGGATGGTGATGAAAATACCATTCTATTTGAAATATCTATACCTCTTAACGTTCTAAATACCTTTTCATCTGAATACAGTGCAGCTTTACACAAAGTCAACCAGTCTGAGTTTGAGTTAAAAGAAGATCAACGACTGGTTAAAAATGACATTGAGCAAAGTTTTAATAACTACACGCAATTAAAAGCCAGAGTACTGAGTTGGCAAAAATTGATGGGAAATCGCCTTAAAAATAGTGAGAAATTACTTAAAAGACAGTGGAAAAGTGGTGATATTTCTACCTCAAACTATTTATTTGCCCTAAAACAAAGAACAGATGCATTAGTCGCAAATATTGAGCTTAAGGGCGAAATGCAAAAAGCCTGGGTTGAATGGCTATTAGCCTCCAGTCAGATTAAAGACTGGTTATATAACCTTAAATAATTGAAATCTTACAGCATTAGAGCTTATTCGCTTTTCTGCGACCAATCATTCAATAGACAGAGTAACTTATGTTAAACAATAATAAAAAACAGGTGATAAAAACTCACCGATTATATTCAAAGAAATTGCTCGTTTTGGGTATTTCTCTGGCACTCACTTCAGCCAGTTATGGTATTGAGACACATGATCACGATGAGCATGACTCTCACAAAATGGAAGTCAGTCATGATAACCATGACGATCATCATGAATCAGACAAGAAAGATGACCATGATAAACACGGTGACGAAGATGATTATGATGGTGGTG
>JADFVK010000288.1 GCA_015222495.1 Pseudomonadota bacterium | reverse complement strand
CCTATTTTAACACACTATTAAGGTACATTATTAATATGTTTGATGGTTTAACGGAACGACTGAGTAAAACAGTCAAAAATCTACGTGGTCAGGGACGATTATCAGAAGATAATATAAAAGATACTCTGCGCGAAGTACGTATGGCTTTATTGGAAGCTGATGTCGCTTTGCCTGTGGTAAAAGATTTTGTTGCCCATGTTAGAGAAAGAGCTATAGGCAAGGAAGTTATTGAGAGCATCTCCCCGGGGCAGGCATTCATTAAAATTGTGAATGATGAGCTGGTCACTATGATGGGAGAAACTAACGACTCTCTGAATTTAACCACTCAACCACCAGCCGTGATTTTAATGGCTGGTTTGCAAGGCTCTGGTAAAACCACCAGTGTGGCTAAATTATCACGCTTACTGAAACAACAAAAGAAATCAGTTCTGGTCACAAGTGCTGATGTTTATCGCCCAGCTGCAATTGAACAGTTAGCAACTTTGGCAAAAGAAGTGGATGTAGAGTTTTTCCCCAGTGATATTTCTCAGGATCCGGTAGATATTGGTAACAATGCCATTGATCATGCACGTAAACACCATATTGATGTAGTTATTGTTGATACAGCAGGTCGCTTGCATATTGATGATGAAATGATGGGTGAGATTAAGCGTTTACATAATGCTATCAATCCGGTTGAAACATTGTTTGTTGTTGATAGTATGACGGGTCAGGATGCGGCTAATACAGCTAAAGCCTTTAATGAAGCATTGGAACTAACCGGTGTCATTTTGACCAAAACTGATGGTGATGCACGTGGTGGTGCGGCATTGTCTATACGTCAAATTACCGGTAAGCCGATTAAATTCATGGGTGTGGGTGAAAAAATTGATGCTCTGGAAGCATTTCATCCGGATCGACTGGCTTCACGTATTCTTGGAATGGGTGACATTCTGAGTCTGGTTGAAGATGCACAGAAAAAAGTTGATCATAAAAAAGCCAATCGTCTGGCTAAAAAGTTAAAAAAAGGCAAGAATTTTGATCTGGAAGATTTTCGTGATCAAATTTTAGAAATGAAAAAAATGGGTGGTATGGCAAGCTTAATGGACAAGCTGCCGGGTGTGGGTGCTGTGCCGCAACAGGTTAAAGATCAGGTGAATGATAAGGAGTTGGTTAAAATTGAAGCCTTAATCAATTCTATGACTATGGGTGAGAGACAAAGGCCTGAGCTTATTAAAGGTTCAAGGAAAAAACGTATTACCCTGGGATCTGGTACTCAGATACAGGATTTAAATCGTCTATTGAAGCAATTTAAACAAATGCAAAAAATGATGAAGAAAATGGCCGGTGGCGGAATGAAGAATATGATGCGTAATTTACAGGGCCGCATGCCACCTGGAATGGGTGGCGGCATGGGCGGTGGTGGTATGGGACGAATGTTTTAAAAAAGAGTTTTTTATTAAAAAGAAAATAATATAGAAAACTCTTTATCTGTTTGCAAAATTAGAGTAAAATACGCGTCTTTCTAAACATGCCAAATAATTTTAACTTGTTGTATGACTTGTTGATATAAGTTTTATGGTTTGTTATCGAGTATTTAAAAAATTATTGATTATTTTTATGGATTTAGAGCCTTTATAAGCTCTGTATATCCTGTATTAACAAAGGAATTAAGAGCATATGGTTACTATTCGTCTCGCTCGTGGTGGTGCTAAAAAGAGTCCATTTTATCAGATTGTTGTGACAGATAGTCGTTCTTCTCGTAATGGTCGTTTTATTGAGAAAATAGGATATTTCAATCCTATGGCTCGTGGCAAAGAAGTTCGTCTTGAATTGAAAAAAGAGAGAGTGGATCACTGGGTAGGCCAGGGTGCACAAGCTTCAGTTCGAGTTTCTACTTTATTAAAAGAACTTGATAAAGCAGCGGCTTAAAGTACAAAAGCACTTTAAAATAAGAAATACTATTAAATCACTAGAATTGAAATCTGATTGATGTCTAAAGAATCTGAAGAGTTATACGTTCTAGGTAAGGTTTCCGGATTTTATGGTGTTAAGGGTTGGGTGAAATTATATTCTTATACCGATCCAAGAGAAAACATTATTCAATATGCTTCTCTAAAGATAAAGCTGAATGGGCAGTGGCAAGCAATCAATCTTGATACTGGAAAAACGCATGGCAAAGGTGTTGTAGCACATTTTAAGGGCTATGATACTCGCGAATTGGTAGCCGATCTAATTGGCTCCGAATTAGCGGTACAGCGTTCTGATTTTAAAGCTTCAGCAAAAGATGAATTTTACTGGGCAGATTTGATCGGACAGCAGGTTGTTAATCTGCAGGATGTTGAGTTAGGTGTGGTTGCACGCTTAATGCAAACCTCGGCTAATGATGTTTTAGTTATAAAAGCGACTACTCGTCACATAGAGAGTAAAGCAGAAATCTTAATTCCTTTTGTTATGCAGCATTATATTAAAAATGTTGATTTAAAGTCTGGTGTTATCAGTGTTGACTGGCCGGCAGATTGGAATGAAGTAGATGAAAATGATAAAAAGGATGATTAGACTCCTTTTTGTAAAGTTTTAACTTAGTGTTAAAACGTATTGATGTGATTAGTTTATTTCCACAAATGTTTGATGCACTCAAACAGGGAATAACCGGCAGAGCAATACAAAATGGTTTAATTGAACTCGGTGTGACTAATCCGCGTGATTTTACCAGTGATAAACATAGAACCGTGGATGACAGGCCTTATGGTGGCGGTCCCGGAATGCTGATGAAAGTACAGCCCTTAAAAGATGCTATTTGCTTTCTTAAAAACAAAGATAATAGTGAAGACTCTGTAGTTAGTCAGAAGTCAAAAGTAATTTATCTGTCTCCACAGGGACAGCCTCTGACACAGGATATTGTCAAAGAATTGAGTTCTGCTGAGCATTTAATCTTGTTGGCAGGACGTTATGAAGGTGTTGATGAACGTCTGATTGAACATTATGTTGATTATGAGTGTTCCATCGGAGATTATGTTTTAAGTGGCGGTGAATTACCCGCCATGGTTTTAATTGATGCTCTTATTCGCTTGATACCAGGTGCATTAGGACATGATGAATCGGCAGAAAATGATTCGTTTTATGATGGTTTGTTAGATCACCCTCATTATACTCGACCCGATGATTTTGAAGGTAAAAGTGTACCGCCGGTATTGTTGAGCGGAAATCATAAAAAGATAGAACAGTGGAGGCTCAAGGAATCCTTGGGACGAACCTGGCAAAGACGTTCTGATTTATTAGAAAGTCGGAGATTGAGTGAACAGGAACAACTTTTGTTAAATGAGTTTATCCGGCAACACTCAGAAAAAGATTCTATAAAATAAAATTTTTAATTAATAAAACCCTGGGGTTCAGGGCCTTAGGTAATTTTGGAGCTAATGAATGAGTAATATAATTAATGCTTTAAACGCAGAGCAAATGGGACAAGAAATCCCTAAATTTGGCCCTGGTGATACAGTGGTTGTAAACGTTAAAGTAAAAGAAGGTGATCGTGAACGTATACAGGCCTATGAAGGTATTGTTATCGGTGTGCGTAACCGTGGTATAGATTCAGCTTTTACAGTACGTAAAATTTCTTATGGCGAAGGTGTTGAACGTGTTTTTCAAACCTATAGTACAATGATTGATAATATTGAAGTGAAGCGTCGTGGTGATGTACGTCGTTCTAAACTTTACTATCTTCGTGATCGTCGTGGTAAGTCTGCACGTATTAAAGAAAAACTGGGCTAAGTCACTAGTTTTACTTAATGCTTTTAGCAGTAACATAGAAAAAGGGATACTGATTATTAGACGTATCCCTTTTTTGTTTATAAGGTATAAGTACGCCTAAAAACCTTATGATTTTAAATATCCCATCCTCTGTATTGCCTAATCTATCTTTGTCAATTATTTATACTGATACAGCGATCACAAATATTAAGTTTATACCTACTCAGCAAAAAACTATACTAGCAGCAACATTAAGCATAAATGCAGATATAAGCCCTTTAGAACAACAAATAAAATATCAATTTAAGCAATATTTTCTATTATCTGGCTTCCAATTTTCTCTAGCTTTTCAATTCATTAAAGGTACAGAGTTTCAGCAAAGAGTCTGGTATGCTCTTACAGAAATACCTATTGGCAAGGTTATGACTTACGGGCAGCTGGCTCAAAAACTCAATAGTAGTCCCAGAGCTGTAGGTAATGCCTGTAGAAACAACCCTTTACCTATTATTGTTCCTTGTCATCGTATTGTCTCTGCTTCTGGTATTGGTGGCTATGCAGGTGATACACTGACACGACAAAATACGGATATTGATTTTCTTGCAATAAAAAAATGGTTATTGGCACATGAAAGAGCAGGTTTTTAATGAGCAGCAGTTTGAAGCTGATCAACAACTGATTGAATTTTTTATGGATGCACTCTGGATGGAGCAAGGCTTAAGTAGTCATACTCTCAGTGCCTATCAAACTGATTTACAAGGTCTGGCAAAGTGGGCAGCAACAGATACTAATGCTGGTTCTTTGATAAATTTACAGAAAACTCATTTGCAAATGTATCTTGCCCATCGCCATCAAAAAGGTATTAAAGCACGTTCTACTGCTCGTCTACTTTCAACATTACGACGTTTTTATCAATATCTTATCCGGGAAAATAGACTGGTTAATGATCCCTCTGCCTTATTAGAATCTCCCAAGCTGGGACGTTCATTGCCCAAAACTCTATCAGAACGTGAAGTAGAAGCCTTATTGGAAGCACCAGATGTTGATGATCCTTTAGGACTGCGTGATCGGGCAATGTTAGAGCTCATTTATGCGACCGGGCTACGAGTTTCAGAATTAGTGGGACTAGATATGCATGGTATTAACTTGCAGCAAGGTGTGGTCCGCGTTGTTGGTAAAGGTAATAAAGAGCGTCTGGTTCCTATGGGTGAAGAAGCCTTAAGCTGGATAGGCAGTTATCTGAAATATGCCCGTGCTGATTTATTAAACTTATCAGTATCTGATAAATTATTTGT
>JADFVK010000062.1 GCA_015222495.1 Pseudomonadota bacterium | reverse complement strand
GCCTGTTCTAATTTGGTCTTTAATGCTTTCGTCATTACGTTTCTTGCGTCCTCGCAATAGTATTCGTACGACGAATTTTCTTCTGTAACTGGATAATACCGTATAACAAGGCTTCTGCCGTTGGCGGGCAACCTGGCACATAAATATCAACAGGTACAATACGATCACAACCACGCACAACGGCGTAAGAATAGTGATAGTAACCACCACCATTAGCACATGATCCCATTGAAATCACCCAGCGCGGCTCTGACATTTGGTCATAAACTTTGCGTAGTGCTGGTGCCATTTTATTCACTAATGTTCCCGCAACAATCATCACATCAGATTGACGTGGGCTTGGACGGAATACAACACCAAAGCGATCTAAATCATAACGCGAAGCACCTGCCTGCATCATCTCAACAGCACAACAAGCTAAGCCAAACGTCATCGGCCATAATGAACCTGTTCGTGCCCAGTTGATTAGTTTATCCGCAGAGGTTGTAACAATACCTTGCTCTAAAACGCCTTCTATTCCCACTCTAGCGCTCCTTTTTTCCACTCATAAATAAAGCCGACAACGAGGATCGCTAAGAATAAAAACATCGCCAATAAACCAAACACGCCAATATCATCAAGCACAACCGCCCAAGGAAATAAAAAGGCAATTTCTAAATCAAAGATAATAAAGAGGATAGCGACGAGATAAAAGCGCACATCAAACTTCATATGTGCATCTTCAAAGGGTTCAAAACCACACTCATAAGCAGAGCGTTTTTCGTCATCAGGGCGACGAGGACCGAGGATTAATCCGGTAACTAATGGCATAACACCAAAACCTATTCCGATTAATATAAACAATAAGATGGGGAGATAATTCTCCAGCATAATGTGATTATTCTTTTAGTTTTTGAGCATTTAAAATGATGCTTTCCAGCATCAGCAATCTCCATCAATCATCCCTAAGTACAGGACGATTGCACAAGCGGTAATAGTACACATTCTGGCGTATAAAGAGAAGTCATACTTACGATTTTTTAGTTATTTTTACTTTTTCTCAAATCCAATAATTGTAATATCATCATCTTGCTCTGACGTTCCTGCAAATTCATTTACTTGAGCAATGATATTAGTCATTGGGAAGTCATCACCTAACTGACAAAGAAGCGACTCTAAGCGCTCAACTCCAAACATTTCACCATCAGGTTTACTTGCTTCCATAATGCCATCTGAAAATACAAATATTTTCATCGCTTTTTCAAAAGGCATTGTTAAAAAGCCATCCAAATCAAAACTGCCCATAATGCCTAATGCAAAAGACTGAGCACGGATCCGATCTTTTACTTCACCATTTTGTACAATAACGACATCGGGCAGCCCAGCATTCCAGATTTTGACCTGTTCTCTATTTACATCTGTTTCGATCAAACATGCTCCCATAAAAATATTGACTGGTAGCATTTTATGAATGGCACTATTCAACTCTGCAAAAATAGTCTGATAATCAAAACCTGATTCCACCATTTTATAAAAGATATACGAAACAACTGGATTACCAATTGATGCAGGAAGACCGTGCCCCGTGAAATCACCAACCAAGATAACTTGACTGCCATCAGGACGAAATGCCGATAAGAAAATATCACCATTTGATTTTTCTGCCGAAGAAACAAGGTAGTTAATATCTTTGGCGTCAAACTGATCCCACTCTCTCATTCTTAAAATAATATCTTCAACAATTTCTTTTTCTGCTAATGCTGCATTATGTTGTTCATGTAATGCTTCATTTGCTTTTTTAAGGCCTAACTGTGTTTTGATACGAGCTAATACAACCGCTTTATTTATAGGTTTAGCAATGAAATCAACAGCACCTATTTCAAAACAATGGGATTCAGTTTCAGCATCGGTCTCTCCTGTCAGAAAAATAATCGGAACATCTTTCTTTTCAGGTGTTTCTTTTAACTGCGTACAGACCTCAAAGCCACTCAAACCACCTGGCATATTAATGTCTAGCAATATTAAATCAATATCGGTTGTTTCATTAACTATTTCTAGTGCTTTATCACCGCTTTTAGCTACTTTTATTAAGTAATCAGCACTTAATGTTTTGTTTAATATCACAAGGTTGATAGGCTCATCATCAACAATTAGTATCGTTGGTTTATTATCATTCATAACTCTATTTATCCAAGTACTTTCATTCTAGATCAAGACTTTAGCTTAACTAGAATATCATTAATAATAACTTCTGCTTCTTCAAATTCAAATATCTCAACTGCATCAGATGCTTTTTTAAGCACAGAGCCAAATTCACTATCTACTAAAGATTTTGCCAACTCTGTTACTTGATCCATAGCTTGAGCATCATTTCTTTTTAACCCCGTCTGAATATCAGACAGCTGAGCATATAACTCATCGTTCGTAAAAGTATTGTTATCAGAGTCGACACTTACCTCATTATGAATCCCTTTATAATCATCAATTTCAATTATTAATGCTTCTAATTGGCTTTCTAACTCTCCAACTAAGAGGGTAATAGTATCAGTAGTATTCGACTTTAATGATTTTTCCAACTGCTCACATGTTTTATAAACTTTATTAGCCCCAATATTTCCTGATGTGCCTTTTAACGCATGCAATAAATCAAGAGCCATGATTACTTCATCTTCTTTTAGCGCTACTTTTATAGCAGGTAAACTATCTTCAGCCATCGCTACAAATAAATCTAAAATACTCACATAAAGTGATTCATCATTAGCAACACGCTCTAGCCCCTCTGATATAGCTAAGTTTACTAAATTTGTTTCCGACACTTTTGTTTCTTTTTTAGTTTTAGCTATAGAATTAGGCTCGTTCGCCTCTTTATTTCCGACTGTTACTAACCATTTTTTCAAAGTGTCAAAAAGGTTCTTAATATCAATTGGTTTTGCAATATGATCATTCATTCCTGCTTCTATACAATTCTCAACATCACTACGCATTGCATTTGCTGTCATCGCAATAATAGGTAAGTCATCATATTCAGACATTTTTCTAATTTCTCTTGCTGCTGAAAGTCCATCAAGAACTGGCATCTGAAGATCCATTAATACACAATCAAATTCTTGGCTGGCAAGATTATCAAGACACTCTTGTCCATTGTTAGCAATCGTGACTTTTAACCCAGCTTGCTTCAATAATTCTTTTGCAATTTGTTGGTTTATTAAATTATCCTCTACAAGGAATATTGATTTATTTTCTAATGTTGCTTCCTTATAGTCTGTGATTTCTTCACCAATTGCTTTGGTGCGTGCTTCACCAAACACATCAACAACAGCATCAAACATTATCGAATGATTAATTGGCTTCAATAAGAAAGCATCGGCGCCGACTTCTTGGGCTCGAGACATAACAGCATGATCTTTATGACCAGAAACCATAATGATTTTCGCTTGCTTTTCAAGATCTAATTTCCTTATTTCTTCGATGGCTTCTATGCCATCCATACCAGGCATTTTCCAATCCATTAATATTAATGAATATGGATTACCTTCACTTTTCACAACTTGTTCGACTCCTTTTTGGCCAGAACTAACGACATCAACAATAAAGCCAAAATCTTCCAATTGCTGACTTAGAACTACTTGCGTAGGAACGTTATCATCAACAACTAACGCCCTTAATCCTGCAATTTCTGTAGGGAATACTTTTTCTTGATGCTCTACTTTACTTGGTTCAACCGTAATAGTGAAAAAGAATCGGCTACCTTCACCATGAGTACTCTCAACACCTATCTCCCCCCCCATTAATTCAACTAAATTTTTACAAATAGCTAAACCCAAACCCGTTCCACCATATTTACGTGAAGTAGACATATCTGCCTGAGAGAAAGATTGGAACATCTTCCCAATCTGCTCTTCAGTCATACCAATTCCCGTATCTTCAATGGAAAAGGACAGCACAACCTGTGAGTCCGTTTGGCTCGCCACTCTAATTTTTAAGGTAATTTCACCTTTTTCTGTGAATTTAATCGAATTTGTAGCTAAATTAATTAAAACTTGTCCTAATCGTAGAGAGTCACCCACAAAATAGTTAGGTAAGTCTTGAGGGTAGTCATAAATAAAGTCTAAATTTTTATCCTCAAGCTTAACGCCCACTATTTGTGCTACATTATTAAGTACTTGCTCTAATTTAAATTCTGTATTCTCTACATCTAACTTTCCTGCTTCAATTTTTGAGAAATCAAGAATATCATTAATCAAACCTAATAATGATTGTCCAGCAAACAATACTTTATTTAAATAATCATACTGCTGCGTATCAAGAGATGTTCTCAGCGTTAATTCTGTTAACCCAATAATTGCATTCATTGGTGTACGTATTTCATGACTCATATTTGCCAAAAAGTCACTCTTAGTTTTACTAGCAGTATCAGCTTCATCTTTTGCAATCAT
>JADFVK010000287.1 GCA_015222495.1 Pseudomonadota bacterium | reverse complement strand
TCTTGCACAAAATATTCAAGATTAGGGTAATGCTGATCAAGTACACTTTTGATGGTACGCTCAATAAAGTCAGCTTGATTAAATGAGGGGGTCACAACAGCGATAACTGGATAATTAGAAAGTTTAGAATTGTTTTTCGATAATATGTTGACCTTTAATGGCCTGGCACTATATTGATTTAACCACCCCAATCGTGGACGAAATATAGTAACGCTCCGAGAGGCTAATGATGCAAGCACCCAAAACCCTGGAATACGAGCTATTGTATTAAACACCCGATATTTTTTTTCATTTTGTTCAATTGATACTATTTGTGCCTGAAGAGCAAGTTCTTTTTCTTCTAATGATCCTATTTGTGTCTGAATAATGTATTCTTTTTCTTCTAATGATGCCGCAAGGCCCTGAATAACAGCTTCTTTCTGTTCAAGCTCAACTTTCATTCTTGCTGTATTCGCACATACTGATCTGTATGCGCATTTAGATAAGTCATCTATAAACGATTTGATCTCATTGAAGTTAAAGGTGCTGCGTATAAAGAACACGTTACCCCAGTCGCCACTTACGGACCAGGGTGTATTGCTTTCAATCAGTTCCATTTGTCCATTTCTGCGCACAATGACTGATTCAGAATAACCATTTTCTTTTGCCCATGCCATCAAATCACTCAGCCTGTATGAACTGGTACCACTTGTTTCGGGAAGATCATCCCAGTACTCCGCCATGATAATTGTAGGTCTTAATTCACCTAGACCGTGTAATACACTTAAATCATGTCCGTCAGTATCGACTTTTAAGAAGTCGATTTGAACAGTCTCAGAACTCAACTTAAAAAAGTCGTTTAAGGTAGTGGTTTTCACCTTAATAATATTCTTACTTCTAATGACTGTGGCTGAATCGCCTAAATCGCTTAATGTGTGATGATAGTCAAGTTCATTACCAGCACTGTCTGTGGCCACATGAAATTCCGCTTCACCACTCTTGTCGGAAACAGCATAAAGGTTAATGCTGACTAATCCTGTAGTTCCATATTTTTTGTGCAAATAATCCAGGTGCCTTGGTAATGGCTCAAAACCATCAACTTTTCCAGCGCCTGATTTAACAGCTAAATCAATAAAGCTTCCTCGCTCCACTCCAATATCAATCACATACGGCTCAGTAAAACAGCTTAAAAACTTAGCTGCAATATCAAATTCAATTTCTTGCCCATAGTCATCCGTATCAATATAGCCATATTGATGTAGCCATGTTGAAAACTCGGTCTGGACTTGATCATAGATTTGCTTATCCACCCCTGCTAGGTTTTCCGGCTCAGGCTGAAAAGTCCTATGGCCTGGTAATATCATAGAGTCTGTTGAGTAGTTGATTTCATCCGTAGTCTGTTTGCTTTGAAAACTTTTTTCAACTTGTTGGTGCACTGCTTGACTATCTTCATGCAACTTCAATTCTGGTTTTTTTTGTTTTATCACCTCGGCAATCTTAATTAAGGCGTTTTCTTCATCGTTGACCACGCCTTCATATTGCAAACTAATATCTGCATATTTCATCCATGCTTTTTGGGCGTCAATCCAAGAGGCAATATAACCATGAGAATATTCTGAATTAAATTTTCTGTGATAGCTAACAGCCGCTGTTCTAATATCTCTGTATGAATAAATAATTAAATCCGCACTTTCGGCCAACGCCTTACTATAATGATGGCATTTGGCAATACAAATACCGTCAGAGTCAGAAAAGGCATGTTCTGATTTGTGGTCATTTGGTTCTATCCACATCGTTTTTGCTTGATAAGCAGACAGCTGCTCCTTAACCACATTAAAAATCCATGTAGTCATAGACCTTGGCATGCCGCAAACAAGTATTCTTATAGATTTATTCATTTATGCGTGTAATCTCAACTTATCCAACTTTTCAATTTAGACATAAAACCATTTGTTAGTCTGCCTTGGTTTTTTAGCAAATTCTGTATCACAACTTCTTTTTCAATTGACATTTTTAAGTAATCATAACGCTCCCTGGCCGTCTGCATTGCCGACACTGCTAACTTCTGTGTCTCAGCATCAATGGCCTCTTTTGCAACGTCATACTCTTCTTTTGTTATGTATCCCAATTTTTGCATTAACGGGCCATGAAGACACAAAAATATTGATTCTTCAAATTCAGTTCTATGCTCAGGTCGCAACCAAGAACCTAAACCACGATGTTCTGATGTCGGCTTTTCTTTGTTATCTTTTGTACGCTCATTAACAAATGATTTTATCTTACCCTGATAACCTACAAAGTCAGCAATTGACTCTAACAAACCTTGTGTTGGCTCCACGAGATCCTCGTATCGTAGTTCTAGTCTCCTTACATTATCATCTCGAAGCCAAGCATTATAATGATTACTCCAGTCGGAGTAATAATCACGGCCAATAAGCAAATCAAAATATATAGGGATAAAAGCATCTATTCCAGGCCATCTCTGCGAGCGGTTTTGATATTGAT
The DNA here is from genome assembly GCA_015222495.1 of Pseudomonadota bacterium. Classification (GTDB taxonomy): domain Bacteria; phylum Pseudomonadota; class Gammaproteobacteria; order GRL18; family GRL18; genus GRL18. Next base: position 1,980 of record JADFVK010000287.1, on the reverse strand, counting down.
TAAGGTAACTCTCTGTGGCAAGCCGCCCATCTCTAACCACATAGATAACAGGATGATTATCAGTAGGTAAGAAGTGGGTTTTTATTAAATAAAGTTCACTACTATTGGCTGCTTCCTTATAAAAATTTTCCCATGTGCCTTCATAATCAAGGATCCCATACTCATCAACCCCTTTAACTGACACCTCTGCCGCCATTTTATGTTGACTATAGGTCCCAAACCCCATCGTTTTTTTAAAAATATTTCGAGTAAGTGTATTACCACTTCTTGGATAAGATGCAAGCCAGATGATCATCTATATATTCCTAATAATTTTTAAGATTGTTATAAATATTTTGTGCATTTATTTTGTACCCAAATGCTAGTAATATTTGCTCAAATTTTTCCTCTAAAAATTGCTGAGTCTCTTTTGATAAATGCTTTTTGTAATTATTGGGGTGAACCTGCCTGATATGACCTGTCTTATCTTCTTCTTCAGGAAAAACATCATATTTATCAGCAATATTAGCGACGATATCACTATCAACATCCCACCCATAAAAATTCAAAATATCTAACAAAAAATCTTTTTTTGAATAAATAATATCTTCATACCTAAAAATAAGAAGATTTTCCTGATTAAGCATGTTTTTATAACTTAACAACTTGTTTAAATAAATTTGATTCTTTTTTCGGACAAACTCATCGATTGACAGCTCCAGTGCTTCCTTCCTCATTTTCAACCATCTAGTTTTTAGTTTGCCTTTATCTGGAATTATGTGGGATGACTTTCGAGAAAAATACATCGAAACCATTACATCTAGAGGATTGCGAATTAATAGTATTTTTTTGTGCCTATTTAAGTCCGGAATTTTGTAATGCTTTGGGAAAAACCTGAATCCACCATAGAGATAGCCTTTCGGATTAAACAATCGCTCCATTCCAGCTATTTCTTGATTAATGGGTATACCATTAGAAAAAAACTGATCCTGGATGCTAAAATAAGGCTGTCCCACATAAGGAGCCAGCTCTGCTAACATATTGTATAGCAGTGTACTTCCTGATTTATGCAAAGAAAAAGCATAAACACTGGGCTCGTCTGATTGCGTTGGCGGTAACTCAAGTTCATTAATAAATTTTTCGTATTCACCCATACTGATTTCTACTCTTATTTTAATTTAATATTTCTAAACTAGCTACTATTGGAAGCCCCATTTTTCCTTTAAATGGCGGGGGAACATCTTTATCTCTTTTGATATGTAACGGGCCCAACATAGTAGACTTCATGACTGTCTCACATTGCTCAACTCCATCAATTTCTTCTGATGAACTCAACATGCATTGAAAACTATACCCACCTTGAGAAAGAAGCAGTGTCAGTGATAGATCAAAGCAGATAATTTCAGATTCTTTTGAAGTAAATGGAGTATAACCTTGGCCAGCTGAATTGGTTCCATAGACAAGCTTCCCGTACTTATCTTTTATTAGAAATTGGATAATGACCTGCATATGTTCAATCGGTTTGAAATAAATTCGAAAAGTTCTTTTCTCACCAATGAGGGCGATTAAAGGCTCTTGATCTTCATCACAGATAATTGCCATCCCCAACAACCCACCAGTTTCGAGAACATTTTCAATCGACTCGTGCTGCCAGAGCATAGCTTCTTCGCTACAGACGATATCATTCCATTGTAGTTCTAACTTCCCAGATGATACCTGTCCAATCGGTAAGACTTTTCTTTCCGTGTTTTTTCCATGCGACAGATAGTAGCGAATTGCCTGGTTGCTGTCTCCAGAGAAAATGAGATCACCTTGCCGTAAAACAATTGCTCTATCACAAATTTCCCTAACACTAGCCATACTGTGTGAGACAAATAAAATAGTTGTACCTGCTTCACGTAATTCACGCATTCGAGTGGCACATTTTTGTTTAAAGAAAAAATCACCTACGCTAAGAGCCTCGTCAATAATCAGGATATCAGGCTCAAGTGCAACCTGGAC
>JADFVK010000005.1 GCA_015222495.1 Pseudomonadota bacterium | reverse complement strand
TTAAAGCCTCTGATATATTTTAAATGAATAATGATGCGGGTTTTTTTCATCGGGTTCATTGTCCTGATGGAAACTTTCCTGCCATTGCGTAAAGTCAATTTCCGGGAACCAGGAATCTCCATCAAAATCTTCTTTTACTAAAGTTAAATATAAAGTATCGACTTTATTTAACACCTGCTCATAAAGCATAGCCCCACCAATAAATACCAGTTCTGATAAATTTTCAGACTCTGCTTTTTTAATTGCAGAATTAACGGAATCCACCACTAAAGCTTCTTCTACAATTTTGTTTTTAGTATTTAAAGGCTGGTAATCTTCATTACGGCTGACGATAATATTGACTCGTCCAGGCAGGGGACGGAAGGGCAGAGACTCCCATGTTTTTCTACCCATTACGATGGGTTTATTCAGTGTATTTTGTTTAAACCAGGCCAAATCTGCAGGCAAATGCCAGGGCAGTTTATTGTTAATGCCAATGACCCGGTTTTCAGCCATAGCTGTAATTAATGATATTTTCAAAAAAACCTCTATTTATTGTTGTGTTAAACTCTAGAGGTACTTGCAAAACTGCTCTTAACTTCCCCTTTCTTCGCCTAAGAGCGCCTACTTTTGGTAGAAGGGGGATTGAGGGGGTTGGCTTTTAACTTTCTAACTTGTTGATAATATTGAAATTCATAAACCCCCTCAATCCCCCTTTTAAAAAGGGGGAAGCTAAAAGCCTAAAATCTATTAGTTTTGCAAGTACCTCCCTAAATTAAAATAAGAAAAAATTATTCTGGCCGTGCAATCCCTAACTTTTTCATTCTTGATCTTAGGGTGCTTGAGGGGATATCTAAAATTTCAGCCACACCTTTTCTTCCACCTACCTGCCAGTTGAAATCTTCTAATATTTTAATAATATATTGCTTTTCATTTTCAGCCAGAGTTTTATATTGTTCTGAAGTCTTTGCAGAAGCTGATTCAGATAGTTTCTTTTCCTTATCTATATTTATGGGGATTAATGCATCATCGACTTCAATAATTTCTGAGCGTGATAATATGGCGGAACGCTCAATGACATTTTGTAATTCACGAATATTACCCGGCCAATTATAATCCATTAACAATGCCATACTTTCATCAGAGACTCCAATTAGAGTTTTATTTAATTTATTACTGAAGTTAGCTATAAATTTGGCTAATAATAAAGGAATATCTGACTTCCTATCTCTTAATGCAGGCATGATTACAGGAAAAACATTTAATCGATAATAGAGATCCATACGGAATAAACCTTTTTCAACCATCTCCTGCAGGCTTTGGTTAGTGGCTGCAATTATTCGCACATCTACTTTAATTAATTCACCACTACCGACTCGTTGTATTTCCTGTTCCTGCAAAACTCTTAAAAGTTTGACCTGTACTTCCATAGAAAGTTCAGCAATTTCATCAAGGAAAATTGTACCTTTATCTGCCAGTTCAAAGTGTCCAGTTCTATCACTTATGGCACTGGTAAAAGCACCTTTAACATGACCAAATAATTCACTTTCTACTAAAGACTCCGGGATAGCAGCACAGTTTACTTTGATTAGTGGCCGATCTTTACGTTGGCTGAATTGATGTACTGCACGAGCCATAGACTCTTTACCTGTACCGGATTCACCATTAATGAGTACTGTTGTATCCGTGGGAGCCACCTGCATGACTTCATCCAGTACTTTTTTTAGTGCAGTACTTTCCCCGATTATATCACCAAAATTTTGTTCACTGCGTATTTCTGATTGTAGGTATGAACTCTCTGCGATTAGTAAAGTATTTTCCTGTTGTAACTTTTCTTTTAATTGTTCAACGGTCTCTAAGGCATGATTTAAGGCCTGTTCCTGTTCCTTTCTTTGCGCAATATTTTTAAACACCACACAAACTGAACTGCGATCAATTTCACCCTCTATGGCACTGACAGTATATTCAACAGGGAAGCTTTCTCCAGTCTTCTTCCAGAATATATCCTCATCAGTATGGCGTTCAAGTTGATCCTGCAAACTATGATAGACCTTATTCTGTTCAAGAGGATTGCGTTGACCTTGTGCATTGCTATGCATCAGAATATTATGAAAATCTTTGCCGCTAAGTTCAGATTCCTGCCAACCGGTAATTTTAGTTCCAGCAGTATTGATAAAAGTAATCAGGCCTTGTTTATCAATACCGAGTAAGCCTTCTCCCATTGAATCCAGAATAAGAGCATTATCTTCTTCTAATTGTTTATTTTTCTTTTCCAGACTATGCTCAAGTTGCCTGATTCTAATATGAGTTTCAACTCTGGCAATCACTTCATCTGCCTGAAAAGGTTTAGAAATGTAATCTACCGCACCTACTGAGAATCCTTTGACCTTATCTTTTACATCATCAAGAGCTGATAGAAAAATTATAGAAATATCAGATAAATTACTTTGAGATTTAATATTTTTACAGACTTCATAACCATCCATACCCGGCATCATAATATCCAGTAAAATTAATGAAGGGTGAACTTTTTCTATAATATTTAGAGCATCAGTACCATTTTTAGCGATCAATAATTTATAACCCTTGCCCTCAAGTGTCTGGTATAAAACTTGTAAATTATTGGGGTTATCATCGACTAATAATAAGGTCTCCTGATACTGCTCAGTCATAATTATTTATTCCGAATCCTGTTTACTTGTTTTTTTGTTTGAAGATTGCTGCTTTAGTTTCAAAACTAATGAATCGATGACTTCCTTGATTGCGTTGAAATCAAATTGTTTGATCATTTCTGTTAATTTTTCTCTATCTGTTATATCCAGACAATCAGTATATCTTATCTGTTGATGGATCCGTTTAATTTCACTAATATCACCGACATTAGTGGCTGAACTTATTTGTTTCAGAAGTAATTGTAAGCTATCACAATCTATTTGTGACTTAACATCTTCATTGCTTATGCTCGTTGTCTTATCCTGATGAGCTAAGAATTCAATTTTCAGGTGCTGTTTAATTTTATTAAATACTTCGGCTATATTAAACGGTTTTGCAATAAAGTCATTTATTCCTGTTTGTTTTATCTGTTCTTTAAGTTGAGGAAAAACACTGGCGGTGACAGCTATAATGATGGCCTGTGAAGCTTCAGAAGAGCTTTCACGAATTTTCTGTGTGGCCTCAAGACCATTCATAACAGGCATACGAATATCCATTAATACTAATGGAATATTATGTTTTAAAGTCAGTTCAACTGCTTCCTTACCATTCTCTGCCTCCATTGTTTTAAAGCCGGCCGCCTGGAGTAAGCGTTTTAATATGTCACGATTATCTGCATGGTCATCGACAATCAGTATGGTAATATTTGCATCTTCAGGCAGCATGGGAATTTTATTATCATTATACGTATTTTCATGAGATAGTATCAGCTCTTCTTCATCTACTTCCAGTAATGGTAAAGAAAATGAAAATGAGCTGCCTTCTCCATATTCACTTTCCAGATTAATGGAGTTGCCCCCCATTTCCTGAATTAATCGTTCACTAATGGCCAGACCCAGACCCGTACCTCCCGCATTAATACCATCCTTGGCTTGTTTGAAAGCATCAAAAATAGATTGGTGTTTTTCTTTGGGAATACCGATGCCAGTATCAGCAACAATAAATTTTATAGAGCTTGATGAACTGCTTTTATCGGGTGTTTTGATCTCTAAAACTTCCAGAGTAATGGTTCCTTCTGAGGTAAATTTGACGGCATTACTCAGTAAGTTAATCAGCACCTGACGTAATTTAGTGGCATCTGTTTTTATACCTCTAGGTAAACCAGTTTGTAAATTTAATTTAAGTTTTAAGCCTTTTGCTGTGACTTTATGCAAAATCACGTCGTAAACATCTCTGATTAATATGGGTAGATCAACCGCAGTGATATTAAACTCCATTTTACCGGATTCAATTTTTGACAGATCCAATACATCGTTAATTAAGGTTAATAGATGTTGTCCACAACTTTTAATGGCATCCAGACTCTCCATTTGACCTGAAGAAACATTTTTCTCATTTTGTAAAATTTGTGCATAGCCCAGCACACCATTTAATGGTGTGCGTAATTCATGAGACATATTAGATAAAAATTCACTTTTAGCCTTATTTGCATTTTCGGCTACTTCCTTGGCATTAATAATTTCCTGTTCGTTTAATTTTCTTTCAGTTAAATCCTGCACACTTCCAATAAAAACTAATTGTTCATTCATACTGGTGGCAGTTAAAGTAATCTCTGTAGGGAAAATACTTCCATCCATATGTTCAAAAACAATTTCTGCCTGTTGATAGCCTATGGTATTGGCATTCACCATTAGTTGGTTAATCATATCAAATGCAGTTTCACCATCGGGCTGTGTTGCCTGTGCCAGTGAATATAAATATGAGCCTAATAGTTCATCTTTATCCTGATAACCAAACAAGGATAAAAATGCATGATTACAATCAAGCAAGCCTTCCTGTGAATAGACAATATTTGCCTGTGATGAACTTTCAAATAACACTCTGAATTTTTCTTCCTCACGCTTTCTTTCAGTGACATCATGAGCCATGCCTTCCAGGGCAACAATTTCACCAGCTTCATTTTTAATGGGTACTTCAATGACTTCAAAGTGTAATAGTCCATTATCCTTTGAGAGAATTTCCATATCAAAACTTTCCTGCTGTTCTCCCTTCCAGGTCATAGAAATAATTTCTTTGGCTTGTTCATTAACTGTGTTATTGACAATATATTGATCAAAATTGGCTAAAAATACTTTTTTATCATAGCCTAAGATCTCTTTGACTGAAGGACTGACATAGGAAAAATGTCCTTGCTTATCATGAGTAAAATACAAATAATGACCTTTAAGACCCTGTACAATTCTACTAAATGCTTTAGAACGTGCTTGGCGAATATCCTGTTCACGCTGACTGAGTTTTGAGGCCATATCGGTAAAACTTTCTGCCAATAAACCAAATTCATCATGACTATTCACTTCTACTACGGCATCTAGATGTCCTGCGGCAACAGATTTGACACCTGCTGTTAAGCGGGCCAGAGGCTGAGTCATTTTGCCTATCACCATCCAAACAGTAACAATAATTAATAATAAGGATAATAAAAGGATACCGGCAATATTTTTAGCTTGCTGCTTCACTGGGGCCAGGGCAACATCTTCTGCGACTCTAACAGCTATACTCCATTCAGTATTAATAATAGGATAAAATGCCACCCATTGAGTAATATTCTTTTCCCATCCCTGCAGACGAACAATACCCTGTTTACCAGTGGTCATTTTATCTGCTAATTCTCTCAGTGCTTTATTATCAGATTTATCTGCATCCTGATAGATACTATTGGTCATAATTTGAGTTGCATCGGGATGGTAAATATAATCCCCTTTTTTGGTGATAATAAATAAGTCCAAATCAGCATTAACACCCTGATCGACCTTCTCTTCCAATATCTCCATCTGTACATCAATGGTGGCCACTCCCTTAAATTCTTTTTTATAAAAAAAGGGCACTGCATAAGTAGCCATAACAATATCGCCGACTTCTTTATCAAAGTAGGGGTCAGTCCATATGGGATGCTTAGCTTCTTTAGCCTTACTCCACCACTGCCAATTACCGGATGAATAATCGCTTACTTCAGCAATATCCAGTGTTTGAATTTTATCCTTTGTACGATAGGCATAAGGTGCAAATAGTTCATCTCCATATTCAGGATCTTTAGCAAAGGCAATGGCACTACCATAAACAATTTTATTATGTCTTAAATTAGACTTAACTTGAGCATAGAGTTGATGGCTGGGAATATAGGGGTTTTGTTCAATAATTGCGGCAGTAGAGCGAGCTATTTGTGCAGATTCGCGTATAAAACCAGAAAAGACACCGGCATAATGCTGTGTTAAGCGACGCATATCATCTTCAACATCAGCACGAGAATGGAGTTGTAATTGATAAATACCAAAACCAAAAATCAATAGATAAATTAATGCAATTGGCAGTACGGTCAGTAATATAATTTTATATCTAATGGATGTTCGCAATTGAGTTGCCCTGGAACTATTATTATTTATTTTAAGTGCCTTCAGCCAAACTTAAATTTGTCCACCATTATTTGTAGTATAGGATAAACAACAACTACATAATGATGGTGGGCAAATTTAAGTTATTTATAAGTATAGCATTAAGCTCTTATCTAATATAATCTATTGATACTTCATTGCAAGTGTCAATTTAAATAAAGATTATAGGAGAGAAAATGACTATTCGTATTGGTATCAATGGCTTTGGTCGTATGGGACGTCTTGGATTACGTGCGGGCTGGGATATGTCTGAATTTCAAATTATCCGTATTAATGAAATTTCTACGGATGCCAAGGGCTCTTCACACTTACTTAAATTTGATTCAGTACATGGCACCTGGGATAAAGAAAGTAGTGCAGAAATAAACACCATGATTGTTGATAATCAGCAAGTGGCCTACACATCGAATAGTCAAATTGAAGAGACTGATTGGTCTGATTGTGACATTGTTATTGAAGCAACAGGCAAGCATCATAAAACTCCAGACTCTTTACAGGCCTATTTTAATCAGGGTGTTAAAAAAGTCATCGTTGCCGCTCCGACGGAAGGTGCACTAAATATTGTTTACGGTATTAATGATGATCAATATAATCCCTCTGAGCATCACTTAATAACAGCAGCTTCCTGTACCACAAATTGTCTGGCACCTGTGGTTAAAGTCATACATGAAAAAATTGGTATTAAACATGGTTGTATGACAACCATTCATGATATTACCAATACCCAGACTATTGTTGATAAGGGACACAAAGATTTGCGTCGTTCCCGTGCCTGTGGTCAGTCTTTAATTCCTACTTCTACAGGTTCAGCCAGAGCAATTACTAAAATATTCCCTGAGCTGACAGGTAAACTCAATGGCCATGCTGTACGTGTTCCCTTGCTCAATGCATCTCTCACAGATTTTGTTATTGAGGCAGAACGTCCAGTCACTGCAGAAGAAGTAAATAGTTACTTTAAAGAAGCTTCAGAAACTTATTTAAAAGATATTTTAGGCTATGAAGAACGACCTCTGGTGTCAGTGGATTATGTGAATGATCCACGCTCAACCATTATTGATGCCTTATCCACTATGGTTATTAATGAAACGCAAATTAAAATCTATGCCTGGTATGACAATGAGTGGGGTTATGTAAACCGAATGATGGAACTTTGCAGGAAGGTGGCAGTTAATTTAAAATAGATAAGTTTAAATTGTTCTAAGCTCAATTTAAGGTAAGCATTTGATGATGAATCTATTTTTGTAAATTACGAAAGAACTTACAACGTTCTATTAACGGATCTGCCACGTCAGCTTCAGCAAATCCTTTCGCTCTTAAAGTACAGGCATCACATTTTTGACATGGGGGTTGTGCACCATTATAGCAGGTATGAGTATAAGCCATGGCATCCATAGCACCCAGTTTTACAGCCATCTCTACTGTATCAGCCTTACTGATATTCATAAGTGGAGTATGTATGGTGATATGGGATTCCATGCCCAGGCGTAGTGTTTGCTCCAGAGAGTTTAATGTATTTTCACGGCAATCAGGATATCCGCTATAATCTGTTTGTGCCACACCAATCACAAGGTTATCTATAGAATGTGTATAGGCATACGCTGCAGCGAAAGTTAAAAATATTAAGTTTCGTCCTGGTACAAAAGTATTAGGTAATTGATTGGAATCAGAATCATCACTAGACTGTTCCACATTTATATCATCCGTTAATGCATTTCCACCTAGTGCAGTAAAGGTATTAATAGGTAGTATTTCATTAGCAACAGCAGCTATCTCTGCCACTTTCTTGGCCGATTCTAGTTCTATTTTATGGCGCTGACCATAATCAAAACTCAAACTACTGACATTCTCATGACCAAATTCATTAATGGCCCAATATAAACACGTTGTGGAATCCTGTCCACCAGATAAAACAACCAGAGCTTTACTCATTATTTCCCCTATTCTCATACATTATGATTTTTCTCAGTATACTGTAAAAGCAGATAAATCCCCATAATTTATTTAGTTTAGCCTTGAGAAATGATATTGCATCCCCTAATATACTGTTTTAAATTGCATTGGCCAAAACTATGACAAGTGATAAAGTAAAAAGACATAATGAACGAATGAAGCGGCATAAAGAAGTCGTTGATAATAAAATTGAGCAGGCCAATATTGAACAAGGTATTGTACTTGTCATTACTGGTAATGGTAAGGGTAAAACCACTTCTGCCCTAGGTACTTTACTAAGAAGTTTGGGGCATGGACAAACTTGTGTATTAGCACAATTTATAAAAGGACAATGGGAATGTGGAGAAACCAATTTCTTTGCCAATATAAATAAAAAAAGTTCTCAATCAGGTAAGTTAACAACTTTTACTATGGAAACAGGTTTTACCTGGAATACTCAGGACTTTGAAAAAGATAAGCAGGCAGCAGAAGCTATCTGGAAAGAAATCTTGTCATTTTTCAGTGATTCAAGTTGTCATTTAATTGTTCTGGATGAATTAACTTATATGTTTAAATATAAGTATCTTGATATTAAGGAAGTTATTACCGCTATTCAGAATCGTCCAAGTCACCAGAATATTATTATTACCGGTCGTGGTGCCGCACAGGAATTAATTGAAATAGCAGATACAGTGAGTGAAATTAAAGCAATTAAGCATGCTTTTAATCAGGGGATTAAAGCCCAAGAAGGAATTGAGTGGTGAAATTTATTGAAACCTGCAAGTCAGGTTTCAATAATTGTACTAAATTAAGTCAATGAATACTTTTTCATTCGATACAATAAGGTATCTCTGGTTAAACCAAGTAATCTGGCAGCTTTACTACGATTACCTGATGTTTTGTTTAATGCTTGTTGAATTAAATCAATTTCGACATTTTCAAGAGATAGGCCTGAATCAGGCAAAGAAACCAATGATTTTTGCTCAGCATATTGCTTCGCATTTTTTATTTCAATGGGTAAGTTTTCCAGCTTAATTGTTTTTCCCGGTAATAAAATACTCATTCTTTCACATAAGTTACGCAATTCACGTATATTGCCCGGCCATGAATAATTTTTTAGACAGTTAATAGCACTTTTATTATAGTTCGGTGCTTTTACAGCATATTGTTTGGCCAGTTCAGCAGTAAAATGTTTTAATAATAATTCGACATCCCCGGTACGGTCACGTAGTGCAGGAATCTCTAACGGTACAATATGCAGGCGATAGAACAAGTCCTTACGAAAGTTGCCTTTATTAACCTCATCGTGAAGATCACGGTTAGTTGCAGCAATAATTCTTACATTCATTTTTTCAGTTTTGCTGGAACCTACTTTTTGACATTCTGTAGACTCGAGAAAACGTAGTAATTTTGCTTGCACTGAAAGCGGTAATTCACCCACCTCATCTAAAAATAGGGTACCTTTATTAGCTTCTTGAATATAGCCATCCTGATTTGAGACAGCACCGGTAAAAGAGCCCTTTATATGACCAAATAACATTGACTCTGCAAGGTTTACTGGAATCGCTGCGCAATTAACAGAAATCATAGATTGAGACTTGCGACTGCTTTCATTGTGTATTACTTTGGCAAAAATCTCTTTACCACTACCACTTTCACCATGAATTAAAACAGTAACATCAGAAGCAGCGGTTATTTTTGCTGCCCAGGTTACACTATTGAGTTCAGGAGACTGACCAATCAGACTATTCTCAAAGCTTTCTAATTCCATTATTTGTTCTCTCATATTCTTATCTGTATTACGATTTTTTTGTTTTCTACAAAACGCTAGCCATAGTAACAGAAATTACTAATTTTGAAAAATGATTCAGATCAAGTAATGTGTGATATCACGCAGTAAATAGTCATATAATACATTTTGTAATTAAACTATCCTTTGATTAAGAAAAAATATAAAAATTACCTAGAAGAACTCATTTATAATAAGACTAAAATCTGTTCGACAGAGTTAATCTTTAAATGCTAGAATTAGGGTCGATCTATCTGTTATCACAATAAATGTATATTACCTCTTAAATAATAAATAATAAAATATGATTAAATTGTCAAAATCTAAGTTTAAAAAATTAATTTCTCATTTGACTTGTCAATATAATATTTCAGCACTACCAGCAATTTTTATTTGTTCATTATTTATGTCTGAGCATGTAATAGGTGCTGATGATTTTCGATCAAGTGACTGGCAATGTCGTTCTACAGCTAATAATAAATGGGATTGTTCTCCGGCTCTTGACAATAATATTGGATTAACTGATCTCAATGATGATAATTCCAGTATTAATACTAATGCAGCCCTTAAAAATAATATAGCGGTTAAACCAACTCCTAAAGTCACTTTTCCTGAAGCAGACTTTTCCAATCAAAAATCAGGTCTAACCAATAGTTTAGAAAAACAAACCACAAGCACACATCAATCACCTGCAATGAACCCCATGTGGGCCAGTTGTGCCGTTCAAATGAACGATGCACAATATTCACAAAGCCCAACACCTTCTACCGACCAGGCTGATAGTGATGAAACCAATATTGAAGCCGATTCAGCTGAATCTCCGGATAGTAGTCAAATTAATTTTGCAGGTAATGTTGTTATCACCCAAAAAGAACAAAAGCTCATTGCAGACAAGGTTAACTATAATAAAACCAGTAGAATTTTTGATGCTCAGGGCAATGTGACTATTACTGATCCTGATTTGATTCTTAAAGGTGATACAGCACGCTACCAAGCCGATGATAAAAAAGGCCGCATAGAAAATGCAAGCTACCAATTGCCGTCCAGATCTGCACAAGGCGTTGCCAGCAGTATGCAGTTTAAACCCGGAGAAATTAGTTCAGAAGAGCTCACATACTCTACCTGCCCGGCAGGAGATCAGGACTGGGTATTAAGTGCCAGCAGCATGGATTTTTATACTGACAAGGGCTATGGTGAAGGTTCACACGCAGTAATGAAATTCAAAGGCATTCCTATTGCCTACACTCCCTATATACGTTTTCCGTTAAATAATGAACGCCAAAGTGGCTTTTTAATGCCTAGTTTTGGCAGTACTGATAATAGTGGCTTTGAAGTTACTACCCCTTATTATTTCAATATAGCACCTAACCAGGATGCCACTGTTACACCCAAATATTTTTCTGATCGCGGCTT
>JADFVK010000286.1 GCA_015222495.1 Pseudomonadota bacterium | reverse complement strand
GAACGTGAACGATTAGTAATGGCGCTTTATTATGATGAAGAACTTAACTTACGTGAAATTGGTGCTGTCATGGGGGTAAGTGAATCTCGAGTAAGCCAAATTCACAGTCAGGCGATTATTCGTTTACAATCTCGGATGTCTAATCGAAATGACTAGTCTTGTTAGTGAGTTTTAAGTTCAACAAACATTAAATATCCATACTTTTATTCAAGATACTGCTGAATAAATGTTCAATTCCCTCAATATAATTCTATAAGTCTGGCTTTAAAGAATAAATTCTGTTTTTTTAACGATTACTCCTTCTTTTCCTTAAGATTTTTCCAAAACTGGCCGATAACAAATACAACAATAGTGATGTCTATATAGATCATTAATTTAAATGTGTACTGCGGAGGATAACTTGTGGACACGGAAATAAAAATTCTTGTTGTAGATGATTTTTCTACAATGCGACGAATTATTAAAAACTTATTGCGTGATCTGGGTTTTAATAATACAGATGAAGCTGATGATGGTTTAACGGCCTTACCCATGTTAAAGACGGCCAAATATGATTTGCTTGTAACAGATTGGAATATGCCTGGAATGCAAGGTATAGATTTACTTAAAGCCGTACGTGCAGATAGTGATGAAACTCTAAAAAATATTCCCGTACTCATGGTAACAGCAGAGCAGAAAAAAGAGCAGATTATTGAAGCCGCTCAGGCTGGTGTCAATGGCTATATTGTAAAACCTTTTACAGCTTTAATTTTAAAAGAAAAGCTAGAAAAGATTTTTGCGCGTATTGGCTAATGCCGTAAGAGGTTTTAAATCATGGTTGAAGAAAAAGAACTTATTACTGATGATAACGTTGCCCGTGTAAAGGATTTATTAGTCTGCATGGAAAACGGTAATGAAGTGGATGCAATTGAAATTATTGATGAGTTAACCTCAATTCGTGAAGCCGAGTTGTATCAGGATATGGGTAAATTAACCCGTGATCTACACGATGCCATTTCTAATTTTGGGATGGATGACTCTATTAATATCATGGCCGAACAAAGTATCCCGGATGCGCGCGAACGTTTGAATTACGTCATATCAAAAACAGATGAAGCGGCTAACCAAACACTGGAGGCAGTCGAAGAATCTATTCCCATTTGTAATGTACTAAGTAATCAGGCATCAGAATTGCATGAAAGATGGAATAAGTTTACCAAACGAGAATTATCGGCAGATGAATTTCGCAGTTTAAGCAAAGATATATGTGTGTTTTTTGAACAGACAAATGAATTAGCGAAAGTAAAAGAATATTTAACCTCTGTTTTATTGGCTCAGGAATATCAGGATTTAACAGGACAAATAATTAAGAAAGTTATTAATCTTGTTGAAGATGTTCAAAATAAACTGATTGGATTAATTCAATTAACGGGTGCTCCCCAAATTGAAACAGCTAAAAAAGATGATGCGTCTTCACTTGATGGTCCACCTGTTCCCGGGCTTGAGCATAAAGATACCGTGTCAGGGCAAGATGAAGTTGATGACTTGCTATCAAGTTTAGGTTTTTAATTAATAATGTTGGAAAGTTACGGCTATGGATGATGAACTACTACAGGACTTTTTAATTGAAGCAGGAGAAATTCTTGAGCAGCTGAATGAACAGCTGGTAGAACTTGAGAATAGTCCTGATGATTCAGAATTATTAAATGCGGTCTTTCGTGGATTTCATACTATAAAAGGTGGAGCAGGTTTTCTTGCAATTGATGTCATGGTTGCAATTTGTCATCGCACTGAAGATATTTTCAACATGTTACGTAATGATGAGTTGAAAATTGATAATCATCTCATGGATACCGTTTTACCAGTATTGGATGTTTTAAATGATCAGTTTGATGCTTTGCGTAGTGGTGAAGAGCCGCAAGCAGCGGAACCATCATTACTAACTGCATTAGAAGGCATAATTTCAGGTGATGCCTCAACGGGTGAAGTTGCTGCCGAAGCAACAAGTTCTGCTGAGTCAGAAGATACATCTGATGATGAGTTTGAAGCAATGCTTGATGAAGTGGCTAATAAAAAAGAAAAATCATCATCAGATGAAATTACGGATGAAGAGTTTGAAGCATTACTGGATAATTTACATGGAAAAGATAAATGTTCAGAAAGTATAGAGGATAAACCTGCTTTAGGCAGTTATGAAGAAAACAAAAAGAATGATGAAATTACTGAAGATGAATTTGAATCATTACTCGACGATATTCACGGCAAAGGATCTTTTTCTTCTACTAATGCTGCTACTCCGGTTTCTGATGATAAAAAACCCGCAGGTAGCTATGAAGAAAATAAAAAGAATGATGAAATATCAGAAGATGAATTTGAAGCTTTATTAGATGATATTCATGGTCAGGGCTCCTTCTCGGCGAGCTCTTCTGAACAAAAACAGGAAGTTACTAAACCTGAAGTTCAAGCCGTAGTTAAAAAAGAAGAACCTGTTGTTACAGCTAAAAAAACAGCACCTCAAAAAACAGCACCTCAAAAAACAAAAGATACTAAAGCTACTGCAGAGACATCTGTACGTGTTGATACGAGTCGTCTGGATGAAATTATGAATATGGTTGGTGAGCTTGTATTAGTTCGTAATCGTATATCTCGTTTGGGTGCAGAGGGTGGAGATACTTCAAGTGAAGAAATGACAAAAGCAATTGCAAATCTGGATTTGGTGACTGCGGACTTGCAGTTATCGGTTATGAAAACACGAATGCAACCAATTAAAAAGGTATTTGGTCGTTTCCCGCGAGTCGTACGAGATTTAGCACGTAGTTTGAAAAAAGATATTCGATTAGAAATGATTGGCGAAGATACCGATCTGGATAAAAATCTCGTTGAAGCTTTAGCTGATCCATTGGTGCATTTAGTTCGGAATTCAGTTGATCATGGTATTGAAATGCCTGATGTTCGAGAGCAATCAGGTAAGTCACGTCAAGGTACTGTTACCTTATCAGCATCACAAGAAGGTGATCATATTTTACTTTCGATTGCTGATGATGGTGGCGGAATGAATGCCGAAGTATTAAGAAATATTGCAATTACTAAAGGCATACATGATGCTGAATCTGCATCCAGGTTAACAGATGTAGAGTGTTATAACCTGATTTTTGCTCCGGGATTCTCAACTAAAGAAGAAATTTCTGATATCTCAGGTCGTGGTGTTGGTATGGATGTGGTTAAAACTGGCATAACATCATTAAACGGTTCGATTGAAATAGATTCTGAATTAGGTAAAGGCACCATCATTAGTATTAAAGTGCCGTTAACCCTGGCTATTATGTCAACATTAATGGTTAGACTTAAAGAACAATTGTTTTCTTTACCT
>JADFVK010000285.1 GCA_015222495.1 Pseudomonadota bacterium | reverse complement strand
TCGGGGTCTACTCCAACCACAATCGCACTATTTGCATTACGCTCATTACGTGAATATTGGCTCATACCATTGGTCACAATATGCCCTGCTTCGGAGGTTGCTGCAACCACTGTCCCTCCCGGACACATACAGAAACTGTATACCGAACGTCCATTTTTACAATGATGCACCAGTTTATAGTCCGCAGCTCCCAACAATTCATTCCCGGCATAATCACCAAAACGACACTGATCAATTAATGATTGTGGATGCTCTATTCTAAAGCCAATGGAAAAAGGCTTTGCTTCGATATAAACGCCTTTATCAAATAACATTTGAAAGGTATCACGGGCACTATGCCCAATGGCAAAAACAATATGCTGACTGAATAGCTTTTCCCCACTTGCCAGAACCACGGCCTGTACACGCTCATTTTCAATGACTAACTCATCGACACGCTGTTCAAAACGGATTTCCCCTCCCAATGATTCAATACTGGCACGCATCTTCTCAACCATCGAAACCAGCTTAAATGTCCCTATATGCGGTTTACTTAAATATAAAATCTCTTCAGGAGCACCGGCAGCAACAAATTCCTGTAATACTTTTCGTCCCTGATGTAGAGGATCTTTGATTTGCGTATACAACTTACCATCAGAAAAGGTACCCGCTCCACCTTCGCCAAATTGTACATTGGATTCTGGATTCAGTTTTCCTTTACGCCATAAGCCAAAGGTATCAACAGACCGCTCACGCACTTCTTTGCCACGCTCTAAAATAATCGGCTTAAAGCCCATTTGTGCCAATATCAAGCCAGCAAATAAGCCACACGGCCCCATCCCAATAATAATGGGTCTTTCACTGAGCATTTCGGGAGCCTGGGCAACAAACCGATAGGTATCATCAGGTCTGGCTTTAACTTGGGTATCCTCAGCAAACTGCTCTAATAGTTGCTTATTGATACTGGTATCAACATCCAGACTATAGATAAAGAATATATTTCTCTTTTGCCGCGCATCATAGCTGCGTTTGTAAACACGAAACTCAAGTAATTCACTGTCTTTTATGGCTAATCTATCAACTATGACTGAGCGTAATTCTGCCTCTGTATGGTCTAGAGGAAGTTTGATATTGCTTAAACGTATCATATGGGTATTTCTTATTAATTGTTAACAACTCGACAACAGAATATTAATATATTAGTAACGATAAGGATCAAGTTGTATTGATTCCACTAAACGGCCTAGCATATAAACCCTTCCATTATAACGCTCAGCCCCTGTTGAAGAAAATTCAAACTGATATACACGGGCAATATGAAAATTTCCCGCCCTGTCTCTTTTCAGAGAAAGCGCATTAAATGCAATATAACCATCCAGCATCTGCAAGTCCATGTCATGACAGTGCCTGACAGTCGCAGCCAAGGCAACTTCCCTGACTTTTTGGGTACTTTGCCAATAAAGAAAACCTGCTGAAAACAGCAGAATCATAAAAATCTCATCCCACATAATAGTTCACTATATCTCCATCTCACCCTCTAAAGCTAATGCCTGCAATTCTTCCAGTGGCGGCATTGTTGCTAAAGAGTCTAAATTAAAATAATCCAGAAACTGCCTGGTCGTGCCATACAATGCTGGTCTACCAGGTACTTCTTTATGCGCAAGCACGGTTATCCATTCTCTTTCCAGTAAGGTTTTGATCATATTTGAACTGACGCTGACACCGCGTATTTCTTCAATATCCCCTCGTGTCACTGGCTGCTGATAGGCAATAATAGCTATCGTCTCTAATAACGCCCGTGAATATTTGGGGGGCTTTTCTGCAAATAAGCGTGCCACCCAGGAAGCCATATCAGACTTCACCTGAAACCGATAGCCACTCGCGACTTTATGTAATTCTATGCCCTGGTCTTTGTAATCATAGCGCAGTGAATCCAGTGCATCTTGTATTTGCTGTTTTTTAGGTGCTTCCAATTCAGGAAAAACAGCATGTAACTGTTTGACTGTCATTGGCTGCTCAGCTGCAAATAACAGCGCTTCAGTAATACGTTTCACTTTACTATTCACATCAACAGGGACTGGGACAGAGTCTGAAGGAATATAACTCACCTGCCCGCCAGTCTTTAACTGTTCTTGTAAAGAGGCAACCTGAGCTTCAAGCTCTGCCACCTTCTGCTGCTGTTCTTCTAATATTTTACGCTGCTGTTCTTTTAATGCCACTACGACTGATTCAGTTTTTACTTCTGGTTGAAAATCGACCTCTGCCTCAGGCTCAAGCAGAAAT
>JADFVK010000061.1 GCA_015222495.1 Pseudomonadota bacterium | reverse complement strand
ACTTACTTACATGTTGTTAACAGCTTGGCTATTCCAGTTGAATTATTCAAATCGTACTCAATCTACTCTGGCGTACAAGATGCGATGATTCAATGGTGGTGGGGACATAATGCGGTAGGTTTCTTCCTAACTGCTGGTTTCTTAGGCATCATGTATTACTTTGTACCTAAGCAAGCAAACCGTCCTATCTACTCTTACCGTTTATCAGTAGTTCACTTCTGGGCGCTTACTTTTGGTTATGTATGGTTAGGTGCTCATCACCTTCAATACACAGCATTACCAGATTGGACAGGTTCATTAGGTGCGGCTATTTCATTAGCGATGATCATTCCTTCATGGGGTGGCGCGATTAATGGTCTATTCACATTAAGTGGTGCTTGGGACAAATTACGTACAGATTACGTTTTACGCTTCCTAGTTATCTCTTTAGCATTCTATGCAATGTCAACGTTTGAAGGCCCTGTAATGGCGGCTAAAACAGTTAATGCATTATCTCATTACACTGACTGGACTATCGGTCATGTACATGCAGGTGCATTAGGTTGGGTTGCAATGGTATCTATCGGTGCTATCTACCACATGGTAGAACGCCTATGGGGTACAACAATGTATTCAGTTAAGTTAGTTAACTTACATTTCTGGATGGCGACTATTGGTACTGCTGTTTACATCACTGCGATGTGGGTATCAGGAATCATGCAAGGTCTAATGTGGCGTGCATACGATGACTACGGTAACTTGGCATACACATTTGTTGAGTCGGTTGCTCAAATGCATCCTTACTACGCAATGCGTGCGGCAGGTGGATTAATCTTCTTCCTTGGTGCTTGTGTAATGTTATTTAACGTTACTGTAACTATCCGTAAAGCTATCGCTGATTCGTCTGCTAAATCAGCAGCATTAGCTAACGCTCAAATTTAAGGAGACTGGAATGTCTGAACAGAACTCAAATGAGCCAGTAAGCTTTCAGGAGAAACTGGAAAAGAACGTATGGGCACTTGTCTTAGCAACCGCTATGATTGTGTCTGTCGGCGGTATTGTTGAAATCGTACCTTTATTCTATTTAAAAACAACAATGGAAGATATTAACCATCCAGAGTTTGAAGAGCTTAAAGGTGTACGTCCTTATACAGCACTAGAACTAGCTGGTCGTGATGTTTATCAACGTGAAGGCTGTTACTTATGTCACTCACAAATGATTCGTCCTTTCCGTGATGAGAAAGATCGTTATGGACATTACTCATTAGCAGTAGAGTCTAAATATGATCACCCATTCCAATGGGGTTCTAAACGTACTGGTCCAGATATTGCTCGTTTAGGTGGTAAATATTCTGATGCTTGGCATGTTCAACATCTACGGAAACCACGTAGTGTTGTACCTGAATCAGTAATGCCTAACTACCCATGGTTGGATGATGCAACGATTGATGGTGTTGGTATTGAAAAACGTGTAAAAGCGATGAGAGTTTTAGGTGTTCCATACACAGACGAAGATATTAATGGTGCAGCTGAGTCAGTTGAAGGTAAAACTGAAATGGAAGCATTAGTAGCCTATCTTCAAGTGTTAGGCACAATGATTAAATTTGAGCCAGGTAGAGACTATCGTGACTAAACTTCAAGAGTATTTTCATACAGATTGGAGTGCGATGACCGGAGCAGATTGGGTCGGGCTTGTGCTGACTGTGGCTATATTTATATTAATGGTTGTTGTTTATGTTTGGGTACTTAACCCTAAAAATAAAGAAAGCCTAGAGTCACATCGCAATATGCTTTTAGACGAAGACGAGATAAAATCGGAGAATTAAAGATGGCAGATAATAAGAATAAACCTAATCAGGTGACTGATACTGGCCACAGCTGGGATGGAATCAAAGAATTAAATAACCCCCCACCACGTTGGTGGCTAAACTCACTATGGTTGAGTGGCTTATTGGTTATTGTTTACTTTATTTTATACCCTTCATTACCGTTAGTTAATGATAGTACGAAAGGCTTATTAGGCTGGACTCAGATCAAAGAGTTTAAAGAAGACCTAGCTAAAGTAGAAGCTAAACGTGCACCATTTGAAGATAAGTTAGCAGCAATGAGTGTTGAAGCTATTTTAGCTGATCCTGAAATGCTTAACTATGCAATTGGTTCAAGTAAAGTATTGTACGGTGATAACTGTGCAGCTTGTCATGGTACTGGTGGTGCTCCTGCAGCAGGAGCTGGTTATCCAAACCTAACTGATGATGATTGGTTATATGGTGGAACGGTTCGTGAAATCGAAATGAGTATTGCGAATGGTCGTGCTGGTATGATGATGGCTCATGAAAAATCACTAAATACAGAGGAAGTTAATCAATTAGTTTCGTTTGTAGTTAATAGTGCTAATGGAACAGCTACTGAAGCAGGTAAAGCTTTATTTACTGCAAAAGGTTGTTTTGCTTGTCATGGTGCTGATGCTAAAGGTATCAAAGCAATGGGTTCTGCAAATCTAACAGATAAAGTATGGCGTTTTTCTGGTGATGAAGAAGCTATTCGTCAAATTATCCTTCATGGTGTTAATGATGCGTCTGATGCTGAAACTCGTGTAGCTCAAATGCCACAATGGAGTGAGAAGTTAGCTATCATGATGCAAGTTAGAGCTGATGCGATTGCTGATGGCGAAGATCCTAATGCAATTGATTGGACTGAAGAGTTAGATGGTGATGAAGCTGAACGTTTAACAGAAACTGATATCAAAAAATTAGCAGTTTATGTTCACCAGTTCGGTGGTGGTCAATAATTAATTATGATTCATTGCTACTTGTTTGAGTAGCAATGAACTCTATTTTAGGAGAAGTTAAATGTTTGATGCTGTCGTAATTGGTACAATTGCTAGTGTTGTAATCACTATTGCCGTCGGTGCTGTAATTATTTATAAAGTAATTAAGCTAATTGGTGAAAAGTCTGACGACGAGTAAGACTAATAATTAATTTTAAGAAGCCGGCCTTGTGTCGGCTTTTTTATGCTCATACACAAGAGGTTATCTAGTTTAGAGCATGATATAATAACCCGATCTGATGAGATAGTTAGGAACCAGCTTGTGAGTGAAAAATTAGACAATAAAACGAATGATGTAGACGAGCTTTATGAAGAGGTATCAGAGTGGGAAGTGAACACTGGTGGTATCAAAGTTGTTGCAAAGCGTATTGTTGGTAAGTTTCGTAATTTAAAATGGCTAGGCATGTCTGTTTGGCTCGGTTTCTTTTTAATTCCATATTTACGTTGGGATGATAGACAAGCGATTTTATTTGATCTGCCTAACCGCCAATTCAATATTTTCCATATCACCATTTATCCCCAAGATATTTGGATGCTATCACTTACCTTGCTATTTTTTGCTATTTTATTAGCAACAGTAACAAGCATTGCAGGGCGTGTGTTTTGTGGTTATTTTTGCTTTCAAACGGTATGGACCGACATCTATACGCTTATTGAATCGAAGCTTGAAGGTGCAACGCCACAAAAAGCGATAAAATTTAATAAAGCGCCTTGGTCAGTTAATAAGTTTGCAAGAAAAAGTTTAAAACATATTCTTTGGTTAATAATTGCAATATTGACGGGAGTAGCATTTGTCTCTTGGTTTACTGATGCATACCAATTGTGGGTAGAGTTATTTACCTTGCAAGCATCAATGACCGAGTGGATCATTATCGGTACATTTATGGGCGGGACCTATATTTTTGCGGGCTTTATGCGTGAACAGGTATGCTTTTGGTTATGCCCTTATGCTCGCTTACAGTGTGTCATGTATGATCAAGATACATTATT
>JADFVK010000284.1 GCA_015222495.1 Pseudomonadota bacterium | reverse complement strand
GGTGTCCAGTCACAAAAGGCTTCCACTTTAATATAGCGCCCTCCGGTAAAATGTTCATGTATTTTATCTTTTAATGGCTTGCCCCAGAGTAAACCCTGTTCACCATTAATCTGACGGCTGGCACGGGAAACCGGATTTGGGTGTAAGTGTACAAAATCGATAGTCCCGCCCTTTTGTCTTTCACCAAATTCTTTATCATCAATCACATACCAATCTTGTATAGAGCGATTAATAAATGTACCAAACTGATGTAATTCCAGTGCTTCATCTGAACTTAATGATTTATAAGTCAGACGACCTGAACCGGCACCACCACCGGCAAATAATAAATTCTTACCTAATTGCCCCTGATTATTACCTAAGCCATTTTTATGTTTTGGCCCGCTTGAACTGAGTAATAAACGGGAAGTTTCTATGGCCTGACAGGCAACAACATAAATCTTAGCATCAACAGCATATTGTTTTCCCTGCTTATCATAATATTCCACTGCAGTTATCTTACCCTGCTCATCAGAGCTGATACGACTCACCATAGATTCTGTGCGTATTTCACAATTACCAGTTTGCATCGCCTGATCAATCAAAGCAGCACGTGAACTTCCCTTAGCACCGGTAGAACAGCCATAGGCGCCACAATAGCCGGAATAACTACAGGCAGTACGTCCCTTATCAGAGCGTGGAATAATGGCTCTGGGCATTGGAATAGCATGATAGCCTAATTGTTCACAGGCCTTATCAATATATTTGGCAATGGGATGTTCAGCTGTTGGGGGATAAGGGAAATCTTTGCTGCTTCTGGGTTCCTGATAAGGGTGATCAACAACTTTACCTGAAACACCAACCACTTTTTCCACTTTATCATAATAGGGTTCAAGCTCATCATAACTGATAGGCCAATCAACAATATTGGCTCCTTCCACAGGACCAAACTCAGAGAGTTGACGAAAATCAACCGGCTTTAGACGATGGAAAAAGCCACTCATAAAATTGCTGGAACCACCCACCAGGCTACCATTCCAGAAATCCCATCCGGAATTATAGGTCGGCTTACTGCGCCAGCCATCCCCTCTGGGTAATTCAACAACATGTTGTTGTTCACGTAAGTCAGGGGTGTAAATGTTTCTTAAAGAAGTGGTTAATTCATCTTTTTTGAAATCCTTTTCTTTATAATACTTACCCTTTTCTAAAACAACTACTTTATAACCGGCTTTGGATAGCTCATATATAATGGGACCCGCTCCGGCACCACTACCCACAACACAGACATCATAATCATGACTCATAATAAAAAATACCTTGTTTCCATTGTCGGGCGAGGTAAACCCGCTTGATGTTGTAACCATTTCCAGCCAATACCATTAGGATTACCACCATAAACGGGATCAACTAATAGTGCTTCAAAAATATAACCTAATATTGTCATTAGCCATGGCCTGCCATCAGGTGATTTTTCAAACTCTCTTAAAACTAACTCAGCTTGCTCCGCTGTTAATTGAGTAAATAATTTTTTATATTGCTGCCAACAGATATCCTGCAGTTCAAGCAGTCCATTTTTGACCAGTTGTCGATCATCATCATCTCGGTTGGCATCAGATAATACGGCATATAAATAAGCCTGAGAATTCACTTCTTTTGCACCTGGAGCATCCTGCTCTGAAGGAAATAAATGATCCTGGACAGCAATAATAGTTTTCCACTGACGACGACTCAGGCCTGGATCAATGGTGACTTTTGATTGTGACAAGGAGCTATTAATTCTGAACCCATCCCCCATAATAAGAGGGTTTTCAGGCATGCCGTCTGTGGCAAATAACATTGGGGAGTGAGCCACCAGCATAGCACTGCCTGATGCACTAAGAAAAGAACGTCTATTCATTTTTATCTCTATTTATCTGAATACTCAGCCAGTGTACCCTGTAACATCCATAACATCCATTGCGGTTTAATATAGCCGGTTTTAGTTAATAATACCTTGCCATTAGAATCTAGAATGATAGTACCGGGACGGCCAACTTTAGCAAAACGACTGGCTAATTCAGGGTATTCTTCTTCATCTGCTTTTATTGCAATATAATTTTTCTTAAGTTCATCAATAACAGCAGGATCTTTATAGGTAGTCTGTTCCATTTTTTTGCAAAACTGACACCACTTGGCAGTTAAATCAATTAAGATAAAACGATCTTGCTGTTGTGCCTGAGCTAATGTTTTTTCAGACCAGTCTTTCCATTGTGGTTCATTAGCATGACTGACTGAAAAACTAAGCATACAAAAACTGACGAATAAAAGTAATATATTTTTCATGTTCATATTGTATTATTTAGCTAAAGAATTTGAAAGCTTATGACATAACCAATAATCTAATGATAATTTTCCCGGACCATGGAAGAAAGTAACTGCCAGCATAACTCCCCACATAATATGATCATTAATCCCAGCAGGACTAATATCCCCGTAAGAAATCATGGCAATGTAATTAAAGATAAATAAGGCCAGAGCTGTTGGTCTGCTGATAAAGCCAATTAATAATAAAACAGGTAAAGTTAACTCTGCTGCAGTACCCAGATAGGCTGCAATTTCTGGTGATAAAATCGGCACATTATACTCATACTGAAATAACATAATTGTTGTATCCCAGCTTTGAATTTTGGTGAGACCTGACTGAAAAAATACTTTGGCGACCCATAGACGTAGAACTATATCCAGTATGGGAGCAGTCATATTTAAAACTTTTGTTAGTGAACAATAAGAATGAGTTGTTTTATTAATTAAGGTGCTTATTGACATAATTGATTCCAAATGATTGAGAGGATGGATATCTGAAGGGTAGAACAGATATCCATAAATATAACTTACTTCTTAACAGCACCTGCTAACTTTGCACAAGTACCTTCTGGAACATAAACCCACTCTTCAGCATCACCATCTACTTTTGCCATACCAGCACATGCATGCTTGCTTGTCCCACAGTCATTCATTCCAGCTTTAACGATACCCTGACATTTTTCAAATCCAGGCTTTCCAGCAATAGCATTGGCCGAAAGTAAGCCCATGCTTAAAGCAATAAAAGCAGAAGAAAAAATTGTTGTTAAATTTTTCATATAGATAATCTCCGATAGATTAATTGTTATTAAAATTTTTGTTATAGAGAACAGAATTATGTTTCTCATTGCTGTGTAGTATATTCCCTGCTTAATTAATACAAGATGAACTGAACATTAAATATAATTTAGTTTTGTTTTTTGCTTTTATGACGTATGCTAATATTTAATACTAATCCACTTGAACAAAAGATGTGTTTCACCATGAAAATATTACTGATAGAAGATGATAAAAGTGTTGCTGAATTTATTGTTAAAGGTTTGATTGAAAAAAATCATGTGGTTGATCACTGCCCTGATGGAAAAGAGGGCTTATTTATGGCAACCACAGAAGATTATGATGTAATGATCATTGATCGTATGTTACCCGGCATTGATGGTCTTACTATCATCAGAACTTTACGCGCATCAAAAATCTCTGCATCCATCCTGATTTTAAGTGCCATGGCTGATGTAGAGCAACGAGTTGAAGGCCTGCAAAGTGGTGCTGATGATTATCTGGTTAAACCCTTTTCTTTTTCTGAGCTGCATGCCCGGGTGGAAATATTAGGACGTAGAAATAATCCTGCAGATAACCAGGTAACTGAATTGTTAGTCTCAGATTTAAGAGTGGATTTGATCAGCCATAAAGTCACTCGTGCCGATCAAAGTATTGACTTACTGGCAACTGAATATCGACTCTTAGAGTATTTAATGCAACATGCTGGTCAGGTTGTTTCACGTACCATGTTACTAGAACATGTCTGGGATTATCACTTTGATCCTCAGACTAATGTCATCGACGTTCACATGAGTCGTTTACGAAAAAAAATTGATAAACAATTTAACTTTCCTTTAATTCATACAATACGTGGTTCTGGTTATGTCATCAAAGTACCTGAGTCTAATAACAAATAATTCTACTCTAAGACTGGTTTTTCTATATTCAGCAATTTATATTGCCTCTTCTTTGATCCTGTTGATCCTGGTTTTCTGGCTTTCTGTCAACTATATCAAACAACAAATGGATCACCATATAGAATTTGATGCTAAAACACTGGTATCAATTTATAAACAGTTTGGTCGGGATAAAATGAGTGAGTCCATTCATGAACGCATTATGAATGAAGACTATGATTCTATCTATCTCCTATATGATAACAATGATAAGATTTTATCCGGGAACTTAGAAAAAATTCCTAATAATGTTCAATTAGGCTGGCAGGAAATTAGCCTGGATAATTCTTTATTAGAGGAAAGCAAAAATAAATTCTTACATTCTAATCGTGCTCGGGTCATGAACAGAATGTTAGATGATGACCTTTATTTCCTTAATGGCCTTGATGTAAACGCATCAGATTCACAACAAAAATTATTGATTATGATTATGGGGATAGGTTTAGCAATCATTTTGACTACCGGTTTAGTGGGTGGCTTTATCATGAGTCGTCGCACCATGCGTAAAGTTAATGTGATGAATTCCACCCTACTTAAAATACAAAATGGTGATTTGCAACTACGCATTCCTCATGCTAATAGTAATTTAGATTATGATTTACTGGCCAGCAATATTAATAATATGCTAGACCAGATTAAAGTTCTCATTGCAGATATACAGAATATATCAAATCATATTTCTCATGATTTACGTACACCACTCACTCGTATGCGTGGAAAGCTTGAACATGTACTATTACATACAAGTTCTGAACAAACGAATAATATTTTAGATGCCATCGATGAAGCAGATACTTTATTATCCGCTTTTAATGCTATTTTACGTATCAGTAAAGTGGAAAGTGGTGCAGCAAAAACAAGTTTTACTGAACTATCTTTAAATAATTTAGTAGATGATATTGTTAACTTTTATGAGCCACTGGCCACTGAAAAAAGTTTAGCTATTCACACTGAATTAAATTCTCCTATAAGTATAAAGGGAGATAGAGATATGTTATTTCAGGCTCTGGCTAATTTACTGGATAATGCCATTAAATACTCTGATATGGGTGGAGAAATTCATCTATCTGCAACACAGAAAAATCAGCAGATTATTTTTAAAATTGCCGATAATGGTAAGGGAATTCCTGAGTCTGAGCGGGGGAATGTGTTTAAGCGTTTTGTTCAACTCAATGAACATCGTGGGATTAAGGGACATGGTTTGGGCCTAAGTCTAGTCTCTGCCATAGCAAAGCTTCATAAAGCACAAATTGAATTGAAAGATAATCAACCGGGTCTAATTGTGGAGATTGTATTCAACAAGATACGATAATAAAGGCTTAATTTAAAACATAAAAAAAGGGCCTTTCGGCCCTTTTTTATTTACTGCTGTTTACTTTGCAGCAACTTTCTTTTTAGTTGCTACTTTTTTCTTTGGTGCTACTTTCTTTTTTGTAGCAACCCTTTTCTTTGGAGCTACAGCCTTTCTAGCGGCAACTTTTTTCTTCGGAGCTACTGTCTTTCTAGCAACAACTTTTTTCTTCGGAGCTGCTGTCTTTCTAGTGGCAACTTTTTTCTTCGGAGCTACAGTCTTTCTAACGGCAACTTTTTTCTTCGGAGCTACAGTCTTCCTAGCGGCAACTTTTTTCTTCGGAGCTACAGTCTTTCTAGCAGTTACTTTTTTCTTAGGTGCTACAGCTTTTTTAGTAACAACTTCAGTCTTTGCTACAACTGTTTTTATTTTCTTAACCTTATTCTTTTTCTTGTCTTTTTTCTTATCTTTTACTTTCTTAGCCGGCTTTATTTTCTTTTTATCTAAAAGTTTATTTTTATTTGACAACTTCTTAGAATTTTTCTTCTTATCTTTCTTCTTATTTTTCATTTTTTTATTGCCCTTTGATTTAACGAGAGGATCCAAAACTTTGCTTATTTGTTTGAAGATTTCATCTACTTCTCCAGTTCCTTTGATGATCACATTTTTTGTTTGCTGCTTATAATATGAGATCAATGGTTCAGTTTGTGATGTATAAATTTTTAAACGATGACTGATGGTTTCTTTATTATCATCAGCACGTTGAATTAATTTTCCGCCACAGCTATCACAGACTTCTTTTAATCTTGGTGCTGAAGTATAAATATTGAAAAGCTGAGAACAATCAGCACAGGTTCTTCGACCTGTTAAACGCTGCATCAGATCATCAAAGTCAACATCAATAAGAATGGTTTTTTCTAATTGTTTATAAATGGTATTAAGCATATTATCCAGTGCTTCAGCCTGGGGAATATTTCTGGGAAAACCATCTAAGATAAACCCATGTAAGGCATCAGGCTCTTTGAGTCTTTCCTCAATAATACCTAATACAATAGCATCTGTTACTAACTCACCAGCTTCCATTGCTTGTTTTGCTTTTATACCGAGTTTAGTTTTCTCTATGACGGCTTCACGCAGAAGATCTCCTGTTGAGATTTGCGGTATACCATATTTTTTTACTAATAATTTTGCTTGCGTACCTTTACCTGAACCTGGAGCACCTAATAAAACAATTCTCATTTTTTCTCTCTGAAATTAAATGTTTGATGTAAGCCTATTCAATGTCAATCAATAGTAATTATTACATACTATAATAACATTCTAACTCAGGTACTGATAAAGTAAAGTCATTAGAGCATTTATTTTTAATTATTTAACAAACTAGCTGAGATAAATCAACACTATACATATTTAATATCCCTAGATATTAATAATTATTCTACTTAATTTGTCGTCCAGTCATGGTGAAAAAATTCTCCTCTGGGCTGATCTACTCGTTCAAAAGTATGAGCACCAAAGAAGTCACGTTGTGCCTGTAATAAATTTGCAGGAACACAGGCCATGCGATAACCATCATAAAAAGTGAGAGCCGCTGCAAAACCTGGAACCGGAATGCCTGACTCTACTGCTGTAGATACTGTCTTACGCCAACCAGTTTGTGTTGTAGTTATCGCCTGCTGAAAGAAGTCATCAAGCAGCAAACTCTCCAATTGTGGATTATCTGTATAGGCTTGTTTTATGCTATCAAGAAAACGACTGCGAATAATACATCCGCCACGCCACATCAGGGCAATGCCTCCATAATTTAAATTCCATTGATACTCAGAAGCTGCCTGTCGCAAAAGCATATAGCCCTGTGTATACGAAATAATTTTTGAGGCATAGAGGGCATCTTTAACGGCATCAATATAAACTTGTTTTTCTACAGCTAATTTATTTTGTAGTGATTTAATAATGGCTTTATCCGGTCCTGATAAAATCTTTGCAGCCTTAACTCTTTCTTCTTTTAAGGCTGACAAGAATCTTGAAAACACTGCTTCACCTATTAACGTTAATGGGATACCTAATTCTAATGAGTTAATAGCTGTCCATTTTCCAGTACCTTTTTGCCCTGCTGTATCAAGAATTTTATCAACCAAGGGTTCACCATCAGTATCTTTAACTCGCAGAATTTTACTGGTAATTTCAATTAAATAAGAATTAAGTTTCCCTTCATTCCACTGAGTAAAAATATCTGCAATTTCATCCACACTCAGAGCCAAACCTTCACGAAGAAATTGATATGCCTCACAGATTAACTGCATGTCACCATATTCAATACCATTGTGCACCATTTTAACATAGTGACCTGAGCCTTCTTCACCTATCCATTCACAACAAGGTTCACCATCTACTTTTGCAGTAATACTTTGTAAAATATTTTTAACCTTGGGCCAGCCTTCTTTATTTCCACCAGGCATAATAGAAGGTCCATTACGAGCACCTTCTTCACCACCGGAAATACCTGTCCCCATATAAATAATTCCTTGTTCCTGCAG
>JADFVK010000283.1 GCA_015222495.1 Pseudomonadota bacterium | reverse complement strand
TTGCAGTCGTGGTTAATCTATCATGACCAAGAATTTTTTGAACTGCAGCTAATGAAATACCTTTTTGTAATGCTAGCGTTGCAAATGTATGTCTCAGAATATGCGGTGTAACCTGTTGGCTAATTTGTGCTTTATTAGCTATATTCTTAACAATCTTCTGAACTTGTCTAGAACCAATTGGCCATTTATCGTTTATAGCGAAATAATGTTCTAGTAAA
This sequence comes from Pseudomonadota bacterium, assembly GCA_015222495.1. Lineage (GTDB taxonomy): Bacteria > Pseudomonadota > Gammaproteobacteria > GRL18 > GRL18 > GRL18. The sequence goes on along the minus strand of JADFVK010000283.1, from coordinate 3,571 downwards.
GTCTGCACTCTCTTGGACATAGGCACAACGCGTTTTTTGGATTTTTTGCCATATGGACCACCTTTACCAGAAACACGGATGGTTTTTTGCTGCCACAAAATATTTTGAGGAGTCAGGCTACACAATTCTGAAACACGCAACCCAGTATCCATTAATACCCAGATAATTAATTTTTCTTGCATTGTTTCACAAGCCTGGCAAAGACGATCTGCTTCTTCGGCTCTTAATGGTTCCCTGACATATTGGTATGACATAATTCTTTTGAGTTCGCATTTGTTTAAGATTAGCGTATTCTATTCGTTATCTTATGGAGAAGCCAGAAAATATGATTGTTTGGTGACAATCATATTCTGTAAGCTTTTGCAGCTATAAAATGCTTGTGATTTTAGAATTTGAGAAAAGGTGATAATTCGCCTTATTAAGTGGAAGGCGAATTATTTGATGGTTGGCCGCACTACCTATAATCTGCTATTGAATAAAGCATGAAAAATATAAAACACATCCAGTTATTATCCGAGACTGAAATTGCTGATCTTTACTCTAGACCAGAATTTAATAGTATTGAAAGAGAGTTATATTTTAGCCTAAATCAGCAGGAGCAAGCTGCATTGGATAAGTATACCAATACGAGAACACGTGCGTACTTCATTTTGCAGCTTGGTTATTTCAAAGCAAAACAACAATTCTTTGGCTTCAACTTTGAGGATGTTAATGAGGACACCAAATTCATTCTCAGCACCTACTATAATGATACCAAAATAAAGCTGACTGGTGATATATCACGGGATTATATTCGGGCACAAAAACAAGAGATCTTAGCTATTTTTAACTACAATAATTGGTCAACCGCATATGAATATCAAATCACTTCGCATGTCTGTGAGCTGCTCAGGTATTATCCTAAAAGTCACAGTGCCTTGCGCCAATTACTGAACTATCTTGACAACCAGTCCATTATTATCCCAAGCTATAGAAAATTGCAGGATATTTTTACTGATGCTTTTTCCGTAGAAGAAAATCGACTTAACCAAATTATGATATCAATACCAGAAGCCCAGAAAATGCAACTGTCGTCGTTGGTGGACCGAGAGACTGGTATCAGCCAGCTGAATATAATTCGCGCCGATCAAAAAAATTTCCAGTATACTGCCGTTCGTTCTGAAGTTGAAAAAGCAGAAAGTATTGCAGATTCATATGATTTTGCCAAAACATTTATTTCAACACTTAATTTATCTAAAAACGCCATCCGTCATTATTCCGACATAGCTGAACAATATGCTGCTTCTAGGTTGAGGAGATTAAGCAAGCCGCAACAATGGCTGCATGCAATTTGTTTTGTGTATCATCGTTACCAAAAAATAATGAATAATCTCATAACAAGTTTTATGTATCATACAAGGGCTATAATGAATACCGGTGATACATATTCTACAGTAGCAATGATGGAGCATAATTCATGCATGGTAACTGATTTTCCAAAACTAGCTGAATTTCTTAAATGGTTCCCCATGCGGGACAAGAAATTAACTCAAGATGAGCTAGACCAAGCAGCATATAAGATCTTGCCCGAAAAACAATTCCCAACGCTTGCAGAATTTATTGAGGGCAATACATTTGATAAGAAAGCCGCTAAATGGGAGTTTTACTTAAAATCATCGCGGATATTCTCGTTATATCTTCGACCTATATTAATGGCTGTGCCTTTTGTGTTTTATAAAAAGAACCATCAAATCATGGAACTGATTAATATGCTGAAAACACACTATATGAACAATGGCATCCCTTCCACATTTAAATTGTCTGATGACCTTGGTTTCACCATCCCTGCAAGTATTACCCCTTATCTGAAACGCAAATCAACCGATGAGCAAGTCGATCCATATTTGTTTGAGTTTTTTGTCTATCAAAAAATGTACCACCATCTCGATAGAGGCAGGCTTTGCTGCAACGATAGTATTTCCTTTTGCGATATTGAGCAAGATTTAGTTGATGATGATTTGGTTGACAATGTTGAGGATATTGCTACTGAGTTCGGCTACTCTAAAATTCCAATCTATTGCGATCAGCGTCTCGATGATGCTATCCAAAAACTAGATAATGCCTGGGATACAACAACCGAGAATATCCGCTTGGATTACAACACTGGCTTCAACTTCAAGGAGACGAAGTCCGGACAGAAAGATTGGAGCCTACTCTACGATAGTAGTGAGAAACTCGATGATACATTCTTTAAAACCTTGTCCAAAGTAGGAATAGCGGATGTGATGATGTTTGTTGGAGATATTACTGGTATGTGGAGCGGCTTCACTCATATTAAGAATCGCTATAATAAGCGCAAGAATCCCGTTATATTGGCTGTCAATGGGTGTCTCATGGCAGAAGCATTTGGCTTTGGCGAGGGCAAAATGGCTGAAATGTCAGATCTTAATTTCAATCTATTGCGATCAACTCGTGAAGATTTCATCCGAGTAGATACGCTATGCGCAACTAGCGATATAGTTTGTAACTACATCTATTCTCTTCCTATTTTTAAGCAGTGGAATCTACTAGATGATAAGCTTTTGGCGGATGCTGATGGACAAAAGTTTGCAACTAATGACAGCACAATCCAATCAAGATTTTCAAAAAAATATCTAGGCAAGGGTAAAGGGATATCTTTATATACTTTGATTGCCAACCATGTGGCCGTCAATGCCAAAAATATTGGCCTCAACGAATATGAAGGACATTCTCTTTATGACATGATATATGGAAACAAAACAGATATTGATATCAATATGATAACAGGTGACAACCATTCGCTAAATCAACTTAATTTTGTTGCGCTGGATTCTATCGATGTTGAATATGTGCCGAGCATAAAAAACGTTAGAGAGGCTGCGAATGATTTATACTCTATAAAATCACCAGATAGTTACGCTGGCGTGCTCCAGCCTAAAAATACAATTAATATCGATCGCATTAAATCACAGAAGCGCGGAATACTTAGAGTGTTATTGTCATTGATTATGCAAGAAAACACACAGACCAATATTATCCGAAAATTAAATTCACATGCGCGTTATGCTAGACTAAAAGCTGCATTATTTGAATATAATAAAATACTGAAAAGTACACATGTGTTGAATCTTATTGATGATATGCAATTTAGAAAAGCCATACGTACTGCCAGAAATCGAACAGAATCATATCACCAGTTACAGGGGCTGATTAGGAAAATTTATAGCGGAGTGTTTAAAGGTAAAAAAATAGTAGACAATCGTATCAGTGCACATGCCGTAAGATTGATCATCAATTGCATCATTGCTTACAACAGTACAATATTAAATACTGTTTACAAAAGAATGCTAAAGAAGAATGTGCCACAAAAAATTCTCGATGAGTTTCTTAGAATTTCACCGATTGCTTGGACACATATTCTTTTCACAGGGCAGTATAATTTTAAGAAAAGCGACGGTAATATTGATGTTGACGCGATGGCTCAGGCACTTGAAGTACACCTAAAGCAAGTTTTTCAAAAAATAAATTAATACAGATTCGTCATTTTCGGAGGTTCTTCCACACAGCCCGA
>JADFVK010000282.1 GCA_015222495.1 Pseudomonadota bacterium | reverse complement strand
GCCGATAGTGGAAAAATAACTTGTCGTGGTCAGGATATAACCCATCAGCCCATTCATAAACGTGCTAAACAAGGCATTGGATATCTCCCACAGGAAGCTTCTATTTTTAGAAAGTTATCCGTTGAAGATAATATTAAAGCCATTTTACAAACACGCAAAGAACTCAATGATACTGATATTAATGATCACCTGGAAAGATTACTTAATGAATTGAGCATTAGTCACATTCGACACTCTATTGGAATGAGTCTTTCCGGTGGTGAACGGCGCCGTGTTGAAATAGCCCGGACTCTCTCTATGGAGCCAGACTTTATTTTATTAGATGAACCCTTTGCTGGTGTTGATCCGATTTCAGTGCATGATATTCAAACTATTATCAGGCAACTTAGTGAAAATAATATCGGTATTCTCATTACAGATCATAATGTCAGAGAAACTCTGAGTGTCTGCCAGCATGCTTATATTATGGATGATGGTAAACTTATCGCCAAAGGCACTCCACAAGAATTACTTGATAACAAACAAGTCCAAAGGGCTTATTTAGGGGAAAATTTTAAAATATAATCTATCTACAAGCATATGATAACTATCATAATAATTATTTAGTAAAAAAATAAACACTTTTTTTGACCCTGATCAACTGCAATGGCATGAATTTTGAGCTACTATAAGAGCTGTCAGCAAATAAAACTTTACCGCTGTCGCTTTGCAAACACTTCTCTTTTATAAAAGGAGTCCTGCAAAGAGACAGTGGGGACAAATTCATGTTTGATGATAGGTAGAAACAATAAATGCGCTTAGCTTAGGTCATACTATTAATTTATGAAACAATCTCTTCAATTACGTCTAGGGCAACAGCTCACAATGACGCCCCAATTGCAGCAGGCGATAAAGCTATTGCAATTATCCAGTCTTGACTTACAACAGGAAATTCAAGAGGCTCTAGACAGTAATGTAATGCTTGAAGTTGATGAAGAGCAGCATAGTGAAAAAGAACCTTCTGATAAAGACAAAGAACTCAATGACTCTCCCTCCAGCGATAACACCAGTTCAACTAACGATGACTTAACGACTGAAACACAAGCAGAGCAGATTGATTTTGAAAACACTCAAAACGATATTCCTGAAGAGCTTTCTACTGATTCCAGCTGGGAAGATGAATATGATACTATAGGTTCATATACTGCTGGCCCTGGCGCACAGGGTCAAAGTTCATCCAGTTCCTGGAATGGCGATAATAGTGATTTATTTGAAAATAATGGTAAAACTGAAGATAGTCTGCAGGAACATCTAAGCTGGCAACTGGAAATGAGTCCTTTTAGTCCCAAGGATAGACATATTGCCGATGCTATTATTGATGCTATTGATGAATCCGGCTACTTAACTCAAAACCTAGATGAATTAGCTGAAGCATTCAGTATTGAAGACGAAATTGATCTGGATGAAATTGAAGCTGTTTTACATCAAATACAAAACTTTGATCCTCCCGGTGTTGCTGCCAGAGACTTACAGGAAAACTTACAGCTACAGTTACGTACTCTTGATAAAGAGACACTTTGGTTAGCAGAAGCCAAAATTCTGGTATCCCGGCATTTAAAGTTATTAGCCGGTCGGGACTTTGCAACCTTAAAACGTCGTATGAAAATGAATGAAAATAACCTGGCTCAGGTTATTGGTCTAATTAAAGGCTTGAGTCCCAGGCCTGGAAGCCATATATCTGATGTTAAGCCTCACTATATTACACCAGATGTTTATGTTAAAAAAATTAAAGGTGAGTGGGTCTGTGAATTAAATCCAGATACGGCACCTAATATTAAAGTTAATGAGCAGTATTTGAACTTGATCAAGGGTGCTAAACGATCAACTGATATGGACTCAATCAAGGAACACCTACAGGAGGCCCGTTGGTTTATCAAAAGTTTACAGAGTAGAAACGACACCTTATTAAAAGTATCCCGCTGTATTTTAGATTTTCAAAGAGATTTTTTTGATTATGGTGAAGAACATATGCGGGCATTGGTCTTAGCCGATGTTGCAGCAGTGGTAGAAATGCATGAGTCAACAATATCCAGAGTTACCACACAAAAATACATGCATACTCCCGGAGGTATTTTCGAGCTAAAATACTTCTTCTCCAGCCATATTACAACAGCCAGTGGTGGAGAAGCATCCGCAACCGCAATTCGGGCTATTATTAAAAAAATGATAGCAAAAGAAGAGAGTCGCAAACCATTGAGTGATAATAAACTTTCTACAATGCTTGCGGAACAGAATTACAAGGTGGCAAGACGAACAGTTGCAAAATACCGCGAATCGATGTCAATCCCACCCTCGAATGAAAGAAAAGAAATTACCTGAACGTTCAGAATCTAATTTAATGATTCTAAACAGGTATAAAAACGATGTATACTATTACATATAAAGTATTCATCATTAATAACAAAGGAGCTAATCTTATGCAAATGGATATAACTGGACATCATATCGATATTACTGATTCACTACGCGATTATGTCAACCAAAAAATGGAACGTGTTGAACGCCATTTTGACTTGGTGAGCCAGGGACATGTTATTTTAAGTGTTGAAAAACAACGTCAAAAGGCAGAAGCAACTTTAATCATAAAGGGCAGTAAAATATATGCTGATGCAGTAGATGAAGGTATGTATGCAGCTATTGACAGCCTTATTGATAAACTAGATCGCCAGGTTAAGAAACACAAAGAAAAAATGACTGATCATCATCGTGGCGAAATCAGTCTGAAATCTCACGATTTATAACAACCATTCTAATACAATGATGTATTGTTGAGCTCACTCCGGTGAGCTCAATTAATTTATGTAAATATAATCCTAGAAAAATCGTTATCCCATTATGAAATTTAGCAATCTTATCAAAATCGATCAGATTCAAATCAATGTCAATGCCAATAGTAAAAAGAAAGCTCTGGAAACTATCAGCCAGATAATTTCTGATTGCTATCCGCAATATCCAAGCAATAAAGTTTTTGAAACTCTTGTGGAACGCGAACGTCTTGGCAGCACTGGAATTGGTCATGGAGTTGCCCTTCCCCATGGTCGCCTATCAAACTGCAAAGAAGCTATAGGAATTTTTATTACGCTTACAGATGGAGTTGACTTTAACTCTGTTGACAGGAAAAAAGTGAAGTTTATCTTTGCACTATTAGTACCTGAAGATTCAACGCAGGAACATCTGGAAATACTCTCTAAACTAGCACAGTTTTTTCGGCAGGAAGATAATCTACAAGCCATAGAAAAAAGTACTTCCATAGAAACAATATATCAGTTATTTATTGATTTATAAGTATGGAACACCTCCCGGAACATGGTGTCTTAATCAGTATTAAACATTGCGGTATCTTTTTAATCGGAGAAAGTGGCGTAGGTAAATCAGAAACAGCACTACAACTCATATATCAGGGCGCTACCCTAATCTGTGATGATGCACCAAACTTTATCATAGATAAAGACAATACTACCATTACAGGAACTTGTCCGGAAGATTTTCAGGGGCTAATACATATACGAGATATCGGCATTATTAACATTAGAGAATTACTTGGACAACGATACGTCAAAAAACAACATAAAATTGATTATATTATTGAACTCATTCAGGATAATACTCAAGAATTAACAAAGCTTTACTTAAATATAAATGACGCAAGATGCCATTACCAACACAAACAATCATTAATCAGTATCCCTGGAATTCAAATACATATATCCCAAAATAGAAATATTCCTATGTTAGTTCAAACCGCTATCACACAATTAAGTATTTAAACCTAAATAATGCCCTAGCCAGGTTTAATTTTCTGTTCATGTGACTATTTTCAGCTTATAATTCATCTTCCTTTTGAGTAACTTAAATTTAGCTGAAAGCTTTTTAGCTTGTAAAAAGGTTTTATATGGGCGTCACTCTATTACTTATTACTCACGATAATGTTGGTAAAAGCATGCTTACAGCAGCTAATAATATGATGGGAGGTTCTCCAATCCATTGTAAAAATCTTCTTATTCACCAGCAAATGGATATAGAACAAGGTTATCTTAAGGCTAAGCAATTATATAGTGAATTAGAAGAAGGTGACGGTGTGCTGGTCATTACAGACATTTACGGTTCAACACCCAGCAATATTGCAACTCGTTTACTAGAACAACATTCCAGAGAACAAATTACTATTGTCACAGGCCTCAATTTACCTATGCTGGTCAGAGTAATGAATTATGCTCATTTAAATTTGCATCAGCTTGCCCAAAAGGCAGGGTCCTGTGCTAAAGATAGTATTTTTGTTATTGATAATTCCATTAATTGTGATTAATAAAAAAATTTCCATAATAAACAAGCTTGGCCTGCATGCTCGTGCTGCAGCTAAACTGGTTAGATTGGCGAGTGAATTTAATTCACATGTTGAACTGCAAACCTCACATAAAACTGCCAATGGTAAAAGTATTATGAGTGTTATGATGCTGGCAGCAGGACAAGGTGTTGAGCTTAGTCTGATAATTACAGGCAGCGATGAGCAAGAAGCGTATAATGCGATTGAAACATTAATACAACAACGCTTTGATGAAAAAGAATAAAACAAAAAAGAAATCATGATATGAATGAACATAATCCTATTGAAATTAACTTACACCAAAAATCCCGCTTACTGGAGATCAGTGTTTTACGTCAGCGCGGCATGCGCTGGAAACGCAATTTTGCTGATGATGCGATACAGTTTACTGTCAATAAAGAATTTGCTGAACTCTTTACCATTTTAGAACAGGGTGATGAAATTGCTCTTATACCAAAGGCCAGGTAAATGCTTACTCTGAATAAAAGCCTTGAAAGCTGGGATACAACAGAATTTAAAAAAGTAATAAAAGCAGAGTTAGAAAATCTGGCTAAAGGGACTTTGCCCTTACAACAGGCAACTAATCAGGGTGGCATCGTTGATGATACAAATATTTCAGCTTTGATCAATCACTGCTCTGAGAATGAAACCAGCATGCAAATCAAAGTAGGTATTTTTTTTAATGAAATTGTCGCTGGCTGTAATTGTGATGATGATCCAGCATCAGATAACACCTATTGTGAATTATTAGTCAATATCGATAAAAGTAGTGCAGAAACTACATTTGCTCTTATCTAAAGCTAAAGCCTAAAAAGCACAATATTGGACCTTGTTTAGATAGTGTTCCATGACCCCGTTTGGCCCCTGAACTTCAATATCATCCCCTTCCCTCTTATTTAATAATGCCTTGGCCAAAGGCGAATCCATACTGATAAAACCTTGTTTTAAGTCAAATTCATCAGGGCCGACAATTCTATATTGTTTTTTCTGTCCTTCATCGTTCTCTAATTCTACCCAGGCACCAAAAAATACTTTTTTCTGATCTTCTGGAATGCGTTCAACCACAACCATATCATCCAGACGTTTAGATAAAAAACGAACCCTGAAATCTATCTCCCTTAATTGCTTTTTGCCATAAATATATTCCGCATTTTCACTTCTATCCCCCTGAGCAGCTGCTTCAGAAACAGATTGAGTCACCCTGGGTCGTTTTACTTTCCACAAAAAATTTAATTCTTCTTCCATAGCCGCTTTACCCTCAGGGGTAATATACTTTGAAGAAGGTTTACGGGGTGGTCGATAACGTCCCATAGATTTTTAATTCCTTTCTAGCAGGGATTGGGGTTTAAAAAGATAAAATAAACACTATTAATAATAATATCTCTTAATTAGTGGTATTATAGGATTTAAAAACATCTTTCTCCATAATTAGCACTAAAATATCAATTACATAAAAGAATCAATATGCTTAAAAAGTCTCTATTATCCAGCTTTATTGTCATCAGTCTGCTATTTTCTCTTATTACAATTTCATCAGCCAAAGTCTATAAAATTGATGATTATATTCATTCCGTTGAACCAGAAAAAGAGCATGCAAAACTAAGCTTCATTATTGCCAAACAATTACAATATCAGCATTATCGTCAAATGGTATTAGATGATAAGCTGTCATCAAAAGTCTTTGATCGTTTTTTAAAATCATTAGATCCCAGCCGTACATTCTTTTTAGCCAGTGACATTAAAGTATTTGAAGAATTTCGCTATCAGCTGGACAATAATTTTCATCGTGGGGAGTTAAAGGATGCATTCAAAACCTTTAATCTTTATCAAAAACGTCATGCAGAACGCCTTGTTTATTCCCTTAACCTATTAGAAAACAATTATGAACAATTTGACTTAAGCGGCAATCAGGAAGTTTTAATTGATCGGGAAGAAGCACCTTGGCCTAAAACTTTAAAAGAACAAAATACTCTGACCAAAAATCAGTTAACCAACCTTATAATCAGCTTCAAGCTTGCAGGCAAAGAAGATAAGGAAATCCAGGAATTATTAGTTAAACGCTATAAAAACCGTATTAATAGAATCAAACAAACCAATAGTGAAGATGCTTTTAGAGTTTATATGAATGCCTTAGCAGAATCCTATGATCCTCATACACAATACTTTTCTCCCCGAATTTCAGAAAACTTTGATATTCAAATGAGTCTGTCTTTAGAAGGTATTGGTGCGATGCTACAGGCCGAAGATGGTTATACTAAGGTCAAGCGTCTGGTACCTGCCGGACCTGCGGAAAAAGCAGGACAACTTAAGGCTGGCGATCGTATTGTCGGTGTTGGTCAGGGTGAAAAAGATAAAATAGTTGATGTAATTGGTTGGCGTCTTGATGATGTAGTACAACTGATTCGTGGTAAAAAAGGCACTACCGTACGTCTTGAGCTTATCCCACAAAAAAGTAAGGATGAACACAAAACCAAAGTTATAAAAATTGTGCGTAATACTGTTAAACTGGAAGAACAGGCAGCGAAGAAAGAAGTCATTAAAATTACCAGCAATGGTAAGGAACAGAAAATTGGAGTGATTGATATTCCTGCCTTTTATATTGATTTCAAAGCAGCACAAGCTGGTAGCCCTGATTATAAAAGTACCACTCGAGATGTTAAAAAGCTTATTGATGAATTAAAGCAGGACAATATTGACGGTTTAATTATTGATTTAAGAAACAATGGTGGTGGCTCTCTTCAGGAAGTTAATACTCTGGTTGGCTTATTTATTGAGTCCGGACCTACTGTACAAATTAAAGCCGGTGATGGACGTATTCAACAACTCAATGATGAAAGTGATGCCATTGCCTATACTGGGCCCTTAGCAGTATTAGTTAATCGCCTTAGTGCATCTGCCTCAGAAATTTTTGCTGGTGCCATACAAGATTATAATAGAGGCCTGATCATTGGTAACCAAACCTTTGGTAAAGGGACTGTCCAGGCACTACAAAAACTTGATCAGGGACAAATCAAGTTAACCCATGCCAAATTTTACCGTGTCTCAGGAGACAGTACACAAAACCTGGGCGTTATACCTGATATTACGTTCCCTGCACTCTATGATAAAGATGACATTGGTGAAAGCTCACTCCCTGAGGCCCTGCCCTGGGATCAGGTAGCTAAAGCAGAGTTTCAATTACAGCCCTTACAAAAAAATCTATTTGCCGGTCTGGATTCACAACATAAAAAACGCATCATCACTAATCCGGATTTTCGTTATATTCAGGAAACAGTTGCAAGAATTGATAAAAAGAAATCTGAAAAAGTACTCTCTCTCAATTATGAAAAACGTTTAGAAGAATATACAAAATCTCGTCAGGAACAATTAGAAATTGAAAATCGTCGTCGCATAGCCAAAGGTGAAACACCCTACAAAGACATAAAAGAATTAGATGAAGAAGAAGATGTGCTGGGTCTGAAAGATGATCATGATGAAGATGAGGAAAAAAACAAGGAAGGCAGCGACAGCTACACTTTATTAATGGAATCAGCAAATATACTGGTAGATTATATCCAGCTACAGAAAAACAATCTGGTTCATCATTAAATTGGCGTTCGTGAATGTGAGGTTTTAATACGTGCTTTGAAGCATGGGCTTATGTTTCAGGG
>JADFVK010000281.1 GCA_015222495.1 Pseudomonadota bacterium | reverse complement strand
TTAGAACTGTCTGAACGTAGTGAGTTTTCTAAGTTCTAAAAATAAGTGAGCATAAGGCTCAACTGTTATTTGTTAGTCAATATGCTGAGTAGTTACAAAGCACTTATTTAAGGATCACGAGCCAAAGGATCCTACATTCAACTATTCAACTATCATATCCACAATATGCAACTGAATAGAAAAATTACCACGATAATAATTTTCTTTTAATTGATAAACCACATGTACTATGTCGTCTTCTTGAATTGGTATTGGATCTGTCTTATTATCCAGAGCTCTAAACCAGACTGAGCGGAAAGTTTGAGACTCCGTAGCTAATTGAATCATTAAATGAATCCCATCAGTACCTATCACTCTGATATTTTGAACTAAAAAATCTCCCTCAAATACCGGTGCTTCAAATTCACGCCCATAAGGTTCTAATAACTTTAACTCAGAGATAGTCTGAAAACTCAGTTCATCTTCTTCCAGTTCACCATCTGAAAAAATTTGCGGTCTTAACTGCTCACTGCTGTTAATTTGATTTTCTAATAATTGTTTTTCAACCGCCTTATCAAACAACAAACTAAACTCATCTACAGCCTGAGCCTTAAGCTTTAAACCCGCAGCACCCTTATGTCCGCCAAATCCCAGGATCAAATCATCAGATTCATTAGCCACATTTTCAATAGCCTGACGAATATGAATAATAGGAATTGTTCTTGCCGAACCCGTGAGTTTATTTTCATCATTAGTGGGACTTAAAACAATGACCGGCCGACCATATTTTTCAATTAAACGCGAGGCAACAATTCCCTGAACTCCGGCATGAAAGTCTTTATGATAAATAACCAAAGACCAGGATAACTTTTCTAATTGCTGCTCTGCCAATCGATAAGCAACTTGTAACATTTCCTTTTCTGTTTCTTTACGAGTCTGGTTATCTAAATCCAGTTCTTTTAAATGCTGACCGGCCTGATATAAATTATCCGCACATAAAAAATGTAAAGCCATATACGGATCAGACATACGACTACGAGCATTAATACGAGGACCAATCTGAAAGCCCAAATCTTCAGCTGTAAATACCTGAAAATCTCTTTCCAATAATTTTTTTGTAGCTTGCCAGCAAGGTCTTAGTAATTGATTCATTACTTTTAAACCTGCATTCACCACCGCTCGATTAACAGGACTTGATAGAGAAACCGCATCCGCCACAGTTCCCAGACTAACAAAGTCCAATAAACCAGATAATTTAGCAGACTTCTCAGGCAAAACTCTTGTAGAAATTAACTCAGTACGTAAATGACTCATTAATAACCAGCTCACCATACAACCAGCGATAGTATTATCAGGATAATCACAGTCATCACGGGTAGGATTAATCACTGCCAATGCAGATAAAGGAATACCTTCCTGTGGAATCGCATGATGATCCGTCACAACAACATCAATCCCCTGCTCCTTCAATTGCTTTATTTGCCCCTCATCAGAAGAACCACAATCAGCAGTAATAATTAAATCCGGAAGCAGTTCCTGAGCCAAGATTTTATCCACCAACCCCTGACTAATCCCATAACCATCATCAATCCTATGACCAATCAAATGCTGTAGCTGAGTTTCATCAACCCCAAAGAAATCCCTTAAAGCATGAAACATAATCGCATGAGAAGTGATACCATCCACATCATAATCAGTTAATAAACCAATCACCTGTTTATCTTCAATCGCCTGTGCAATACGTTTAACTCCAATATCACAATCTTTCAACAAACTTGGTGGAGCAATATTTTTTAAAGAACTATGAACAATACTTTGCAGATACTGCCCATTCTGAGACTCATTTTTAACCATCCTATGAGCCACAATACGTGCCTGCACAGCAGACAAAGAAAGACTGGAGGATAATGCATCAATATCAGTATTGGCAGTACGTTGGATGATTTCGGGGGTGATTTTTTTATTCATATTATTTAAAACAGCTCGTGAGTCTTTAGTCTTTAGTCTTTAGTCTTTTGATCTTCCGCCCCCAGAGAGGCAAATGATACTGGTAGTGGGCATGGAGTTTAGGCTTAGCTTGTTGGGGTTTGTGAAAACATGGATGTTTTCACTAAGCGAGCCATGGATGGCCTTGAGCGTCCCCAACAAGCTAAGCCTAGACTCCGTGCCCACGGTTAACCACCATCATTTCCGAACGTTATTTTATTATTTTTATACCACCCATATAAGGCACCAAAACCTCTGGTACTTTAATTGAGCCATCAGCCTGTTGAAAGTTCTCCATAATAGCCACCAATGTCCGCCCCACTGCCAAGCCAGAGCCATTAATCGTATGTACCAGTTCAGGCTTGCCAGTTTCTTTATTTCTATAACGAGCTAACATTCTACGTGCCTGAAAATCACCAAATAGGCTACACGAAGAAATTTCTCTATAAGTTTTCTGTGCCGGAACCCAGACCTCTATATCATAAGTTTTACAAGCTGAGAAACCGATATCACCAGTACAAAGAGCCACCACACGATAAGGCAGTTTTAACAACTGCAGAATTTTTTCCGCATGACCCAATAATTCATCTAAAGCATTCATGGAATCTTCCGGCTTAGTAATCTGCACTAATTCTACTTTTTCAAATTGATGCTGGCGAATCAAACCCCGAACATCTTTTCCATAAGCACCGGCTTCAGAACGAAAACAAGGCGTATGAGCAGTCAACCTTAAGGGTAGATCCTTCTCATCAAGAATTGAATCACTCACCATATTAGTCACTGGCACTTCAGCTGTAGGGATTAAGTGCAATTGCTTATTATCTGCAATATCTTCCTCATTTGCCTCTATAGCAAATAAATCCTCTTTAAACTTGGGTAGCTGACCGGTACCTCTTAAAGCATCCGGACGCACCAGATAAGGTACATAATTTTCACTATAACCATGTTCCTCAGTATGAGTATTTAACATCAACTGTATCAATGCACGATGCAACCGAGCTAAAGGACCTTTTAAAGTCGTAAAACGAGCACCAGACAGTTTGGCACCTGTTTCAAAATCCATCAATCCACCCTTGGCATTCCAGCCTGTACCCAATTCAACACCCAAATCAACATGATCTTTAATATCAAAATCGAATGTAGGTAGTTCTCCCCATTTTCTTACTTCAATATTTTCATCTTCATTCTTACCATCAGGGCTAGACTCATGAGGTATATTTGGAATACTCATCAACACAGCATTGGTTTCATCCAATAAGTTTTTAAGTCTTGCTTCCATTGACTTTAAATCATCACCAATAGAGGCCACAGACGCTAAAATCTCAGAGGCATCTTCGCCATTTTTCTTGGCCATACCAATTTCTTTAGACTTAGATTTTCTAAAAGCTTGTAACTCCTGGGTTTTAGCTTGTATCACCTTACGTTCTGACTCAAATTCTGCCAGTTGTTCTGTGTCCAGTGTAAAACCACGACGTGCTAATTGACTGGCCGCTTCGTCTAAATTATTGCGTAAATATTTTGCATCTAACATAATGTTTTTTGTACCTTAGTTCATAAATTGTAAATTTAGTCTATATGCTCAAATGAGAGATCCACATCCCAGCTGATAATATGAGCATTTTCAATTCTCTGATGAATAAAGCTAATTAACTCTGCTGATTTATCACTTGTGTGATAAAACTCAATGACAATAGGCAAATTACTCGATAAATCTAATAATTGTGTTTGATGAATATGTCCATGCCCACCAAAACCAGCTATACCCCTAAAAATAGTTGTACCAATCACATCACCACGTTTATGCAGATGCTCTAACATATCAGTAACATGTCCCTTACTATCATCTGTATAAACTCTGACCAGCTTTACTTTTTCACAAGTTAGTTTTTGTTCTTTTATTATATTAGACATAATTCATCCATTAAATAGCCTTAGCTAAAACCATACCACCCCAGGTAGCAATGAGGCAGAGTAAAACACTGAGTAAAATATTAGCCAGAGCTTTCACTAAATATCCTTGCTGTAATAAAGTCAAAGTTTCTAATGAGAAGGTAGAAAAAGTAGTGAATGCCCCAAGAAAACCAATAAGAATAAAAGCCCTGACTTCAGAGCCCAGAGTAAGTTTCTCTGTTAATAACACAAAGGCAATACCGATAAAGAAAGAACCAATGACATTAACACTTAAAGTACCATAGGGAAAACTACGACCCAACCAGCCATAGATAGCATTAGACATAGCATAACGCATCACAGCACCCAATGAACCTCCTGCAGCTATTGCAACTAATTCACCCAAACTCTTTCTTCTTTATCTTGATTATAATGCCCCATTTTAAATGATTAATCATTATCTTCAAATGATTTTTCATCTAGTTTTTTCAAATAATCCATTTTCTCTTTAAGTTTTATTTCTAAGCCTCTCGCTTCAGGGTAATAAAACCTTGTCTCTTTTATTTCATCCGGCAAATAACTTTGACCAGCAGAATAAGCTTCCGGCTCATTATGAGAATAACGATAATCCTGACCATATTGCATAGATTTTAACAATTGTGTCGGTGCATTTCGCAGATGAATCGGCACATCAAGAGAGCCTGACTCTTTAGCACAATCCATGGCCTGATTAAATGCGCTATAAACCGCATTACTTTTTGGTGCTAAGGCACAATAGATGGCAGCTTGAGCAATAGCACGATTACCTTCTTTAGGTCCCAGTCTTTCAAAGGCATCCCAGGCATTCAAAGCCACCTGCATGGCTCTGGGATCTGCATTACCGATATCTTCTGAGGCTATGGCCAATAAACGCCTGGCAATAGTTAATGGGGCACAGCCTGCTTCAATCATTCTGGACATCCAATACAAGGCACCATCAGCAGATGAACCTCTTACCGATTTATGAAAAGCAGAAATTTGTTCATAAAAAATATCACCGCCCTTATCAAAGCGACGGCTGCTGCCAGAAGTAACCTGCGTAATCACCTCAGTTGAAATAATATTCTTTCCATCTTCAGGCTCAGCAAGATCAATAGCAATTTCAAGTAGGTTTAACAATTTACGTGCATCACCATCAGCACTTAAAATCAGATAGTTTTTATCTTCCTCTGTTATAAACAGTTTTTTCTCACCTAGCCCCTGTTTTTTATCACTTAAAGCAAAATCTAATAAAGCAGATAATTCATCCTGACTAAGTGTTTTCAAACAATAAACACGAGCACGTGATAACAATGCATTATTTAATTCAAAGGAAGGATTTTCAGTAGTGGCACCTACAAATACAAAAGTGCCATCTTCGATATAGGGCAAAAAGGCATCTTGCTGTGATTTATTAAAGCGATGTACCTCATCCACAAATAAAACAGTTTTTTGTTGAAAAACCTGATAATGCTGCTGAGCCTGCTCTATGGACTGACGTATTTCTTTAACACCAGAAAGCACAGCAGAGATTGAAAGAAACTGAGCTTTGGCATAATAAGCAATAATTCTAGCCAAAGTTGTTTTACCAACACCAGGAGGTCCCCAAAAGATCATCGAGTGAGGATTGCCGCTTTCCAGAGCCACTCTAAGCGGTTTACCCTCCCCTAACAAATGAGTCTGACCATAATAATGCTGCAATGAAACCGGACGCATTCTATCAGCGAGTGGTTTATTTGATTTATTATCACCAGTACTGAATAAATCCTCTTCCTTATTGGGCATCCACAGTTCCAATCACATCCACGCCTTCAGGCGCTACAAAATTAAACTGTCGATTGGAAAAAGATTTATTCAATTGAATTTTAGAAAAAGTTAACTCCGTAAGCTGGCCAAAATTATCATACATTTTCATTTCTTTCAGCTTATGCTCGTCAAAACCTAATAAAACCCGTTCAAATGTTGTATCTTCCTTTTTTGCTTTCAACTGTACCCATTGTAATGATTCTTGTTTAGCTTGTGATAGAGGCATTAGTTTGACATTATTTACATCATAATATTGATATACATTACTATTACTACTGAGTAACAAGGCCGGTGAATCACCAAGCCCTTGATCTAAAGATTTAATACTTACCTGTTCCAGTTCAACATCATAAATCCATAAAGTCTTACTATTAGAAATATACTTCTGCTCTGCAGGACTGCGATATTCAAAAATAAACTTATCAGGTCGGCTAAAAATTAATTCCCCTGTTGAAACTTCAATAACTTTACCTTTTGAATCAGTGATAGTCTGCTCAAAATCAGCCTGCATGCTTTGAGTCCGATCATAGAACTGCTCTAGGGTGGAATTAATTATTGTCTTAGCATAAACACTTGAATGTATAATAAAAATAAACAAATAAAGACTAATCTTTATTTTCATAATTGTATCTCCTCATAATCAACCAAATATTTAATTAGAATATCTTGTATTATTATACACAACACAAAGCAACTTCATAAAAAAAATAGTATAATGTAAAATATTGTAATAATGTTTAGTT
>JADFVK010000060.1 GCA_015222495.1 Pseudomonadota bacterium | reverse complement strand
TATTAATATTCATTATATATAAAAAGGAGTATAATTTGCGCCTTAAAATTATATACAAATGGATAAGACATGCAACAAACTCAAAACAAAAGAGAATATTTTAGAACTCAAGTAAACTTCCCCATCAGCATTGAATTAGCAAATCAGGAACGCACTGATGCAATAGCTATTAATATCGGTAAGGGGGGTATGTTAGTTGACTGTACTGCACATGATAATTTTTCAAAACTGGACAATTGTGTGTTGCATCTACCTTTGAATCACAATCAAAATAACTATGCCATTTCAGCTAAAATAACGCATATTAAAAACAATCAAATTGGTCTGTTTTTCTCTTCCGATCCATCAGAATATCTGCAACAAGCCGTTTGTTAATCGTCTCAGAATTCGAGTGAATACAATTATTAGTAGAAAATTTTCTAATAATTTAGGATAATGTCTTTTTCCCAGAAGGTTCAAGCAATGTCAAGACTATCTAAAAGCATCATAATATCCATTATATTTTCTTTATTTTTCAGTGTTTTTGCTATTGCCAGAACTGCTGAAGCAAAAAATACCCAATATGTCAGTGATAATCTAAGCATAAACATGCGCTCAGGCAAGGGAACTGGATTTAAAATCACCAAAATCATAAAAAGTGGAACACCGCTTACAATTCTTTCTACAGATTCTGGTTATTCTGAAGTTATCACTCCTGCTGGAGTTAAAGGCTGGGTATTAAGTCGTTTTCTTATCAAGCATCCGGTTGCCAGAGAACAATTGGCTAAAGCACAGAAAGATGTTGCTGAAATGACGATAAAGTTTGATTCTATGAGTAGTGAACTTAATACATTAAAAACTGAACGTGATATTTTAAGTCGTTCTGAAACAGATCTACTAGGCAATAAAGAAATATTAAATGTAGAATTAGCCAAACTTAAAAAAATCGCTGCTCGTCCAATGCAACTTGAAAAAGAAAATGACCAGCTAAGAAATGATCTGGTTAAGATTGAAACAGATATGCGACTGCTAATGCAGGAATATCAAACACTTGAAGATAATACGGAACGTGACTGGTTTATGACCGGTGCAGCGGTACTTTTTGGCGGTATGATCCTTGGACTTATTTTCCCCAAACTGGGTTCAGCACAGAAGAAAGCTAACTGGAATCGATTGTAAAATTCACACCAATAAAATCAAATACTATAATTACAGTCAATAAATAGATTCCCGCTAACCAAAAGTAGGGCCCCCGAGGGCAAGAATGCGGGAATGACGGAGTTATCAAGTACTTCAGTTATTAAAAATATTTTTCTTCTTTTAATAGCTCTCTTAGTAATTGAATTACATCATCACCTAACTTTTCAAAACATAATCCAATATATTCATCACAAACATGGCATACCTTTGCACAAATACGGGTGGTTTTTGAACAATTTTCTTTTGCTTTAACAAAGCAAATAGAAATTTTTTCCTGTTCTTTAAAAGTATGATTTCGAGGTTCAATAGCACAACCCAATAAACTCATATTGATAATGCTAGACTCAATATTCTGTTTATCTTTACCTTCCGTGGTCACACAAACACCAAGATTGACCCGACGTCTGGAACCTTCCCTACGGTCAGTAATGCTCTCTTTATTCATACAGCCCCCCGGCTCTATAACACTTTAGAATTTTCTTTTTATTTGTGAAACATCTCTAACTGCACCGCGTGATGCTGAAGTAGTCATTGCAGCATAGGCCTGTAATGCCTGACTCACATGGCGTACTCTATCTTCAGATGGCTGCCAACTGTTACTCCCCTTATTTTCCATAAGTACCCGACGTTGCTTCAATATTTCATCACTGACTTGAACATTAATTTTTCGTTGCGGAATATCTATAGCAATAAGATCATTTTCTTCAATTAACGCTATCGCTCCACCCTCTGCAGCTTCTGGTGATGCATGGCCTATAGAAAGCCCTGATGTACCACCAGAAAAACGACCATCGGTTAATAAGGCACAACTCTTTCCTAGGCCTTTGGACTTCAGATAACTGGTGGGATAAAGCATTTCCTGCATACCCGGACCACCACGAGGTCCTTCATAGCGGATAATAATCACATCTCCCGCTTTTATTTTATCTGCTAAAATAGCCTCAACTGCTGAATCCTGGCTTTCAAAAATACGCGCAGGCCCGGTAAAGCACAATATGGACTCATCCACTCCCGCAGTCTTTACTACACAGCCATCTACTGCTATATTTCCATAAAGTACAGCTAGTCCACCGTCCTGACTATAGGCATGCTCTTTACTACGAATACAACCATACTGGCGATCTTTATCTAAATCCCAACGACGTGACTGACTAAAGGCTTCCTGTGTTGGAACACCGCCTGGTGCAGCCTTAAACATATCATTGACACGTTCATCATCTGATACAGTAATATCATAGTGGCTGATAGCTGAACCCATTGAATCGCTATAAACAACATTAACTTCTGTATTAATGAGATCTGCCCTTGATAATTCCCCTAAAATTGACATCACACCACCGGCACGATGAACATCTTCCATATGATATTTTTGGAGGCTTGGAGCTACTTTACATAGATTAGGTACTTTTTTGGATAATCGATCAATATCATCCATGGTAAAATCTACTTTAGCTTCCTGAGCAGCCGCTAATAAATGTAATATTGTATTGGTTGAACCACCCATAGCAATATCTAAACTCATGGCATTTTCAAAGGCTTCAAATGTTGCAATATTTCGCGGCAATACAGAAGCATCATCCTGCTCATAATAACGTTTGGACAGGTCAACAATTCTACGCCCTGCTTCCAAAAACAACTCTTTTCGATCTACATGAGTGGCTAATAAGGAACCATTGCCTGGCAGAGATAAACCCAGAGCTTCTGTCAGGCAATTCATAGAATTTGCAGTAAACATACCTGAACAAGAACCACAGGTAGGACAGGCAGAGCGTTCCATAATTTCAGTATCTTCATCACTGACGTTAACATCCACAGCGGCAACCATCGCATCAACCAGATCCAAGTGCACTTCCTTGCCATGCATAATCACTTTGCCCGACTCCATAGGACCACCGGAAACAAAGATAACAGGAATATTTAAACGCAAAGCAGCATTTAACATGCCCGGTGTTATTTTGTCACAATTTGAAATACACACCAGTGCATCAGCACAATGTGCATTACACATATATTCTACTGCATCAGAAATAAGTTCCCGGGAAGGTAAACTATACAACATACCATCGTGTCCCATGGCAATTCCATCATCCACAGCAATGGTGTTAAATTCTTTAGCCACACCACCGGCTTTCTCAATTTCCCTGGCAACTAATTGCCCCATATCCTTAAGGTGTACATGACCGGGGACAAATTGAGTAAATGAATTGGAAATGGCAATAATAGGCTTTTCAAAATCATCATCTTTCATGCCTGTAGCACGCCATAATGATCGGGCACCCGCCATATTTCTGCCGGCAGTAGTAGTTCTGGAACGGTATTCAGGCATAATCTATATATCTCTATGTAATGGTTAAAATATAGTATGAGAAGGAGTTTATTACTAGAACGACCCAGAGTCAATTAACGAAATGATCTACTCGGAGTATTTTGTAATAAGGCTTAATTTTTACGTCCCCATATGGAAAACTCACCTACTAAACTTGTTCTTTTATAAATAAATAATGAAACAAAAAAACCACAAAGAAACATTAAAAGATTACCAATAATAGCTGTATAATAAAGATCAAAAGGTAATACCCACTCATCAGCTAAAACTCCTTTTTTGGAAAGAACCGTCCAGGCAGTAAATAAAGCCGTAACAATCAAACCAACCCATATGGATCTGGCATCACCAAGATTTGTAAAGAATCCCAGACAATAAACCCCCAGCACACCACCAGAAATAATAGATACTAATATAGTTGCTGTATCCTGTAATGTTTTAGTCTCTGCATGAATCAATAAAAAAGCCCCTATAATCATAAAAATAGAAACAATGACTGCTATTAATTTTGCGACAAGAAGATAATGTTTATCTCCCTTATCAACTTTACCAAAACGTTTATAAATATCTACAATAGAGACCGTGGATATGGCATTAATACTAGAGTCAAGAGAAGACATTGCAGCAGAAAGTGCTGCTGCAATCACAATACCTGCAACTCCTGCAGGTAAATAATGATTAATAAAATAAGGTAGAATCCGTTCTGCTTTTAGTTCTCCGGATAAAATCTGACTGGCAGTTTCTGTAGGAAAGACCTGAAAAAACACATAGAGTGCTGTACCTAAGAACATATAAAAAGCCCAGATAGGCAAACTACTTATTGCACAGACAAACATAGCTTTACGTGCTTCATGATCACTTTTTGAAGCACAAAAGCGCTGCACAGTATTCTGATTACCGGAATATTCTGTCAACCAGGCTGTAAGTCCTAACAATAACAACATACTACCAGTTTTGTCCTGCAAAGAAAGTGACCATTTGACTGGCTCTAACTGACCTTGAGAATTTAATTCAGCAAATGCAAGCTTACCATGCTCAGTAGCCACACTGATAATTTGATCAAAACCACCGGGTAAAGCGTTTATAATAATAAATAAACAGATTAAACCACCAATCATGAGCACAATTGTTTGTAATACATCTGTCCAGATAACAGCATCTATTCCACCAATGATGGTATAAAAGGCAACAAAAACACCACTGACAATAATGGACATTTCTGCACTAAGCCCGGTTAATTCCTGAATTAATAAAGATAGTAAGTAAAGTATTAAACTAATTCTAACCAGCTGACCAATAATAAAGGTCACAGCACCATAAACACGAATTGATGGACCAAAGCGATTTTCAAGATATTCATAGGCTGTGATAGTATTACCTCTACGAAAAAATGGTAAAAATACATAGGCTGCAACAAAAATGGCCAGAGGCAACATAAGATTAGGCAAATAACGTAGCCAGGCTGTTTTATAAGCATCAGCGGGATAGGCAAGAAATGTAATAGAGCTAATAGAAGTACCCACCAGACTTAAGCCAATAACCCAGCCAGAAAAAGAACGTCCACCAACAAAATATTCTTCAGTATTGGTATTTTTCTTTGAGAAATACAAGCCAATACCCAAAATTATAAAGAAATAAATGCTGAGAGAAATAATATCTGCTAATGAGAGCGACATAATTGTTAACATCCCGGGTAAAAGAATAAATAAAAAACTATAAAAGTAAAATTATTGTTATAATTGAAAAGTTAAGCAAGCAAAATAACTATGAAAAAAAATAATTCTAACATAAAAACAGAACAGCACTCAGAAATAGATTTTGTACCCTGGTTTAGAAATGCCGCTCCCTATATCAATGCATTTAG
The DNA here is from genome assembly GCA_015222495.1 of Pseudomonadota bacterium. Taxonomy (GTDB): domain Bacteria; phylum Pseudomonadota; class Gammaproteobacteria; order GRL18; family GRL18; genus GRL18. The sequence continues at coordinate 2,462 of JADFVK010000060.1, read as the reverse complement.
AAACCAAATATTTGTAATCTACTTCAGCGGTGATGTTTTAGATGATAATGAGTTCCCGTCATTAATTCACGATATCACTCTACTTAATAGTCTGGGTGTTAAACTTGTTTTAGTGCATGGTGCACGTTCACAAATTGATAAGAAACTTAAACAACATGCGATTGAGTCTCAATATGCCCATGGTTTACGCGTTACCAACTACAATACAATGCAGCTTATTAAAGAAGCATCCGGTAGTATTCGAATCGATCTGGAAGCATTGTTCTCAACCAGTCTTAAATATACTCCTATGGCGGGATCACAGATCAATATCATATCCGGCAATTATGTATTAGCCAAACCCAAGGGTATTATTGATGGAGTAGATTATTTACACACTGGTGATATTAGAAAAATTGATACAGATTCCATTAATCATTCATTGAATGCTGGAGATGTTATTTTATTATCTCCACTAGGTTATTCACCGACCGGTGAAGTATTCAATATTAATGGTGAAGACTTAGCCACACAGAGTTCCATTGAACTTAATGCAAATAAGTTAATCTTTATTGATGATTCACAAGGTATACTTGATCATAACAATCAATTAATCAAAGATCTGACCACACAAATGCTTTCAGAGATTATTCTTAATACTGAAAAGAAAGAACTGGTTCGACACTATCAGCGTATTATTAAGGCTTGTGAATCAGGAGTTAAAAGAGTTCATCTTATTGACCGCAATATTGATGGTTCGCTGTTAATTGAATTATTCACTCAAAATGGAATCGGTAGTCTAATAAGTACCGATCACCTTGAAGATATACGTTCAGCAAACATTGAAGATATCAATGGTGTTATTGATCTAATAAAACCATTAGAAGAGTCAGGGCTTCTTGTTAAACGATCTTATGAAAAACTGGAAACAGAAATCCATAATTTTTATGTTATAGAACGTGATAGTAAAATTATCGGTTGTGTAGCCATGTTTATTGCTGATAATCAGAAACAAGCAGAACTTGCCTGTATGGCAATTAAAACAGAATATCAATCACAGGGACGTGGAGACAAACTCTTCAAACATCTATTTAAAGATGCTTTAAAAAACAATATAGAACAAATATTTATTTTAACCACTCAGGCAACTCATTGGTTTAGAGAACAGGGATTTGTTAAAGCAAGTTTAGAAGAGTTACCTGATGAAAAACAAGAATTCTATAATTTTCAACGTAACTCTGCTGTGTATATAAAAAGCTTATAAAAATGAATAAAAAAAATCAAGAAGAAAAGATAAAAATAACACAAACATTCTTAAAGTGGGCTGGAAACAAAAGAAAAATAATACATGAAATTATTCCTTTATTACCAAAAGGAAAACGATTAATTGAACCCTTTTGTGGTTCCGCTGCTGTTTTTCTGAATACAAATTATAAAAACAATTTAATTGCCGATACTAACGTAGATTTAATTAATTTATTTCTACACTTACAAACAGAAAAACAGGATTTTATAGCATATTGCAGACAATTTTTTATTAGCCTAAATAATGATTCTGAAAAATACTATAAGTTTAGAGAAAAGTTCAACAAAACAAAAGACAAAAGATTACGCGCAGCCTTATTTTTGTACTTAAACAAACATTGCTTTAATGGACTTTGTCGTTACAACCTTAAAGGTGGATTTAATGTTCCATTTGGTCGATATAAAACAATCACATTACCAGAAGATAATATGAATAATTTTATACACAGATCAAAAAATGCAGAATTTTTGGTCGCTGATTTTGAGAGTACAATGAGAAGTGCAAAAAAAGGTGATGTTATTTATTGCGATCCACCCTATGTCCCTGTCAATGATAGTAATACATCTTTTAAATATGAAAAAGGTGGATTTACAATGGAACAACAAACACTTATAGCTACATTAGCAGAGGAATGCGCCCAAAAAGGTATTCCTGTTCTGATATCAAATCATCTGACAGATTTTACACGAGATATATACAAAAATTCAGAGATGAAAGAAATTATGGTTCAACGAACCATAAGTTGTAATGCAGAAAAAAGAGTGAAGGCGTCAGAAGTCCTCGCCTTATTTCAATAACGAATAAATTACAATCAGACTCAAACTATAAGATAACTTTAGACGGAAACGTCTATATTTTGCCCTAAACCATCTGGTGTTTGTGACACGCCATCTTTAGACTGTGGTTCAGTCTGAGTTGAAACATTTTGAGTCTTTTCATCAACTTCATTATTGGTATTAACATCAGCATTTTTTACTGCTGTATCAACAATAACACTCGTTGAAACACCTGAAATTTCCATTACTTCTCCTCTATCAATAGATATTATACCTATTCGGGCCTATTAGCGACCAAAAAACATGATACTTTAGAAAATAATTAAATAATAGCAAAAATAATAGGCAAAAAAAAAGCCCAATCGTAAGATTGAGCTTTCTCTCGACTATATAGTTGTTAC
>JADFVK010000059.1 GCA_015222495.1 Pseudomonadota bacterium | reverse complement strand
TTGGCTATGGGCAGCATCAGCTCAGAATTACTACCCCAGCCATGCATAATAATAATTAAGGGCGATGACTTCTGTGTGGCAATAAACCATACAAATAATTTTTTTTGTTTTTTCCCATAAACATCCAGTTCCTGATAGTCCATACCAAAGTCGTTGGGTGTTTTCTTTTCAATAATACGTGGTGGAATAAAGCCGATATGAAGCAACAGCAGCATAATGGCAATAATTAGAAAAGGACTGAGAAAAATATAAATCATAACACAACTAATGACTATGCGGTTCAGGTGGTGGAAGTTCCTGACCATTTAAAAGCATTTTTATGGCTGTCAACGGATCCGTTTCTGAGGTTCTTAAAACCTCAATATTTCTACTGGCCATTTTACGAATAAAACCATCACCACAACTGGCGGTGATAAGTATATCACTCACATCAATGGGATGCTCTCCACCCGCCCATGAATGCATTGACATTTCTTTGTCTAAATTCAGGCGTTCTATTTCTACTGGAGCATCAGTTCCCTGAGCATCATAAATAATAAAACGACGGGTTTTACCTGCATGCCCGGTAATGGTACGAAAGTTTTGACTGGTCACTGCTATTTTCATCTGATAATTTCCTAATTAATTCTAAACAAATAGTATCTTAGAATTATCTGAATGTCTGTGATATTATCACTTTAATAATCCTAAATAACACCTTATAGGCAATATGATAAATAATAACTTCCAGGAAATAATCAGTCAGGCCACTGGAGCGACTGATATTTATAAAATAGCTATAGTGCAAGATCTTTGGAGTGGTTATGGAGATATTGTGCGCTATGGATTAAAAGGTTGCGACTATAATAGTGTCATTGTAAAACATGTCCGTTTGCCGGATAACACACATCACCCCCGAGGTTGGAACACAGATATTTCCCATCAACGAAAAATTAAGTCTTATGAAGTAGAAACTGCCTGGTATAAAGACTGGAGTCAAGATTGTGATGAGTATTGCCGCATTCCTGAATGTTTGGCCTTAGGCTCTGAGCTTGATGAAGTGCTGATAGTTTTAGAGGATCTGGATGATAGTGGTTTTCCAAAACGCAAAAGTTCAGTTTCCATGAGTGAATTATACGCTTGCCTAAAATGGCTGGCAAATTTTCATGCTGCTTTTATGGGTAGAACACCAACTAATCTTTGGACTATCGGCACTTATTGGCATCTTGATACCCGCCCTGATGAATTAAATGCTTTACAGGACAAAAAGCTGCAGCAGAGTGCCCAAATAATTGACAAAAAATTACAGGAATCAGCCTATCAAACCATTGTACATGGTGATGCGAAATTGGCCAATTTTTGTTTTTCTGATGATGGACAATCAGTAGCAGCGGTTGACTTTCAATATGTTGGTGGTGGCTGCGGCATGAAGGATGTGGCTTATTTTATTGGTAGTTGTTTTTTTGAAGATGATTGTGAACGCTTTGAAGCTGAATTATTAGATTTCTATTTTGCACAACTCAAATCAGCACTGCTTAGAAAAAACAGCTCTATTGATCCTGATGAGCTTGAGAAAGACTGGCGTTCACTTTATCCTATTGCCTGGACAGACTTTCATCGTTTTATGAAAGGCTGGAGTCCCGGACATTGGAAAATACATAGCTATAGTGAACGTATTGCCTCTGAAGTACTTGCTCAATTGAATAACTAAGAAGAAGCATAGTCATGCTATTATCCCATAAAGATTTGCAAACATTAGCAGACATAGCCATATCTGCAGCCTGTCAGGCGGGTGATATTCTGATTCAATATGCCCAACAGGAAGTAATAGTTCAACACAAAATCGGCGGAGAGAACTTAGCCTCTCAGGTACTGACAAAAGTAGATATTTTATGCCAGGAAGTAATATTAAAAATCCTTCAATCCAGTTGCAAGGACTTTGATTTAGCCTTATTAAGTGAAGAATCTGAGGATGATCAATCACGCTTAGAAAAAGATTACTTCTGGAGTATCGATCCTCTGGATGGTACTTTGCCATTTATCGAATCCACTAGTGGCTATGCAGTTTCTATTGCCTTAGTCTCACGTTCTGGATCGGCTGTTATTGGGGTCATTTTTGATCCTATTGAAAAGACTCTTTATCATGCAATTAGAGGCTGTGGTGCTTTTCGTAATAAGCAGGCATGGAGTATCGAAGTTTCATCTATTACAAATCATCCATTAACGATTGTCAGTGATCGCAGCTTTTTAAAGTACCCATATTATGAAGCTGTCATATCAGAGCTTAAACATTTTGCTCATGAGCGTGGTTTAGATGGCCTCAAAACCATACAACATGGTGGTGCAGCAATGAATGCCTGCTGGGTATTAGAAAATTCACCCGCCTGTTATTTTAAATTCCCAAAAACACAAAATGGCGGAGGCAGTCTTTGGGATTATGCAGCCAGTAGTTGTATTTTTAATGAAATAGGCGCTTATGTTAATGATATACATGGACAGGCACTGGAACTTAACCGTGCAGATACATGTTTTATGAATCAACAAGGTGTTCTCTTTACGACACATAAAAATATAGAGAAAAAAATACAAGAAATATATAAAAAGTCCCTAATCTAAAGCTGTTGGGATTGTGCTTTAAGTGATTCATTTTTAGAAAGTATTAAAATATCAGCAATTCTATCCAGTTTTTTATCAAAAACTTCAGCATTTTTAATACCGGCAGCTTTTAAATTTTTTATATTCTCTGCTGATGTATTATCCAGAGAAACATCAGCACCATATAATTCAGGTTGGATACGGCAATAGATAGGGCTTTCAAATTCAACCTGATCAACTTTTGCTTTTTCTCTACCTTCTATTTCTACCGTTGATGTAATTTTATCCATATGATATTGAGTTAATTGAGAACTCGCATCAATTGAAATATCAACCATAGGCTTTGCCCAACCTATTTTACCCCAGTTTCTAACATTATCATGCGTATAAGATTCATAGTCATTACCCGTACCTAAAGATAAAATCATCATATCCTTAATACCATTTACACCTTCAAATTTAAGTGCTTCTGAGTAGGCACACAAGGTGGGATCATTGGCAACTACGCCACCATCAATAAGAACATGATTTTTATCTGGATTATTCACAGCACTAATATTTGCCGCTTCAAAATACGTTGGGGCTGCTGAACTGCCTCGCAACAGGTCTCGCATTTTATAATCTTTATTGTTTACAATAGCATCATGCTGAGTGAATATTATTGGCCTGGGCTGATTATTTTTTGAACCATCCCCTTTAATATCATATGCCACAAAACAACTGGCTTTTACTAAGTCACTTAACTTAGTCTCACCAAAAGCTTCATGAAGTACTCTTTCTAATTCTTTGGCTGAATATTTTTCATCATTCCAGTTTCCTAAAGAAGTAATTTTCTGCCATATGTCAGCATAAAAAATATTCGCCCCCTCATTAAGATACAGATCCACTGCCTCCTGAGCAGAAAAATTTTTTCCAGGGCAGATATACGCAGCAGCTAAAATTGCACCGGTACTTGTGCCGGCAAAAAGATCAAAATAATCACTTAAACAAGCATTAGAATTAGCCGATTTCTTTTTTAGTTTATTTTCCAGAGAAACCAGAATCTGACCAGGAATAATTCCTCGAATGCCTCCTCCATCAATTGACAGGATTTTAAATGTCATATATTTTTATCTAATATCATATTTGATAAAGCCTTCATAGGCTTGTAAGAAGAGCTATAAAGGATTATTCAAGAAGCCCATTGCATTTGTAATTTCCGCTGATGAACAGCACAATCTCGAAGATATAGATTAATTAAGGTTTGGTATGAGATACCAGTTTCTTCTGCCAGGGATTTAAAATAATCAACAGAGTCACAATCTAAACGCATAGTAATAGTTTCTTCCTGCCTAAAGCAATGACAAATAACGAGAGTACTTAACTTATAAAAGTTGCATACACTCCTGATAGTAATACAGCCCACTTTGGAACATTATTTGTTAAATTTAACATAATCCTTGATTATGTAAACAAAAAAGAACAGAAATATATGGTTGTCCCTTATTATTATTTCTTTTTATGATGCCCTTTTTAAATTATGTAAAAATTACTTGTCGATTAATTGTGTAAAAATCATCACAACATGATAATATGTCGATTAATAGAGTAATAATCGACATATTATATGCATGTGTCGATTGAACAAACATATAATCCTGAAATATTTAAAAATTGGAGGAAAATCGACAAATGAATTTCTCAGCAAAAAAGCCTTTCAATAATCTTCCAATGCTGCCACCTAAACAAGATGTTGAAACAAAGCTTATTTTAAAGCAGTGTATAACAGCAAGATCCGCACTGGCAGAACTCAAACAAGCTGGAAGTTTGATACCAAATGCTTCTATATTAATAAATACCTTACCATTATTAGAAGCACAGGCAAGCTCTGAAATTGAAAATATTGTCACTACAACTGATAGATTATTTCAATATGCAAGTATTGGTGAAGAATATGCTGACC
>JADFVK010000058.1 GCA_015222495.1 Pseudomonadota bacterium | reverse complement strand
TAAATGTCCATAATAAACAAACTGCTGAGTTTACCACCCGCTTTACTAAACACGAAGCCTTACAAAGCGACTTAAAAAATCTAGACATACTTTTCAATGAAACACAGGATCGATTGATAAAAATTGAAGCCAAACAAGTAAGAAAATACCCTCAAGTTAGTGTAGTCGAACGAGCTTTTCTTCCACAAGACCCAATACGACCCAATTATTTACAGGATGCCTTAATTGCAATTGCTGGATCAATTTTGCTTAGCTTGTCATTAGTATGGTTTATGATTTTTTTAAACAGGAAAGATGAAGCTAACACAGCAATCAATTTATCGGGTGTTCACCTATATAACAGTCGTATAGCGCATCAAAATGCGCTTGACAATAATCAATTTCAATCCTTGGTACAACAACAAAACTATGCGATAGCCCCCCCTGTAACCCGGGAAATTTCCAACCAGGATTTAGATATTCTACTCCGTGCATCCAACGGCAAAAGTAAACAACTAATCACCCTGTTACTCAGCGGTTTGTCATTGGAAGAAATCACTTCATTAAACAAGGAAGCAATTAATAATGATAGCAGCCTAATCAATATCTCAGGTTCTTCTGCTCGAAATATCCCGCTTAACCCAGTGCTTAAGACATTTTTTTCAGAACATAATTATTGTCTAGCGGACGATCTGAATAACCCTCTGACAATTGAGGATCTTGCTGCTATCCTGCAATATTCTATAGTTGATGCTGGATTGCCAACGGCGAATGAAATAAATGCGGCTACTATACGCCACAATTACATCATCTACCTAGTGAAGCAAGGTATACGTTTATCAGACCTTGAATTAGTTTTCGGTTCTATTCCCCCCATCGAACTTTCCAGCTACAGTGCATACTCACCTCCTGTTCCAGGGCGACCATTCCAGGAAATTGATTTATTACACCCAGCTCTGATCCATTTAAACTAACCCACGCCTATGTACTGAAAGTACATAGCTTGTATCTAGTACTCCATCAACATTATATTGACGGATATAAAAAGCCGATAAACAGTCATCTGCGTTGTTGCACTCGCTTGAATTAGCTTGCTAGTCTTGCACTCGTGCGCCTAGCAGCTGACCATTTCTCAACTTACTATACCCGCCAATACAACATAGATGATGTACTAGGCTGAAATGAGGATGCCCCTTTTATGCAACTAAAACCTGCTAATAAAGTTCCAGGTAGCCAGACTACTATTTTGTTTTCAATTTTATCTTTGACTCCTGCCATAAATAACTCCTTTAAAAAGCAGAGCAATAAGACATTCTTTCTGCCCGTTTAACTCCAGTGCCATGCGGCCAATTACCCATGAAACCATCTTTCAAAAAGTGCTGATGTGCTGCCTGCACGTGCAGGAGTGGTGCATTTTTTACTGCCCAGCAGTCAGCCTCTAAGTCAGTTTGAGCAGAGTATGTTCCCGTCAAAACATGCCCAAGGTTTATATGCCCATATTCGTGTGCCAAAAAGAACTTACAAACCAATGGACCAAGCATATTGCAAAAGTTAGGATTGTATAGGATTACAATTTCCCCTTCTACATAGATTGCTAATGCAACGTCATTCAATTTAGGGTCTGCTATTTCGGGTACAGATTCGGCTTTAGCATTCAGATTAAGAGTCAATAAAATTATTAAAATTAAATATTTCATTAAATATACCTCCGTTCTAGTTAATAACGCCTCGTATAACTTATAAGTATTTTATCAACCGTGCAATAGCATGGT
>JADFVK010000057.1 GCA_015222495.1 Pseudomonadota bacterium | reverse complement strand
TTTTTAGTACTTAGAACTGTCTGCACCCAAAAGCGGGCATAGCAAACGTAGTGAGTTTTCTAAGTTCTAAAAATAAGTGAGCATAAGGCTCCACTGTTATTTGTTAGTCAATAGGCTGAATAGTTACCTATTGTTTGGCTTTTAATTTTTAAGCAAATAAACCAGGAATGCACCAAGAACCATACTGATTAAACCACCCCAGCGTAATTCCCGTTCATTCATTTGTGCAGCTTTTAACATGGTCTGCTTAAACTGTTTAGGATTAAGAAAAGGCAATAAACCTTCCAGTACCAACATCAAAGCGCCTGCAACCAGGATTTCATTCCACATAAACGACAAAATCCAATCTTTTGACAAAGATTGGATTTTATACTATTTTACCCACAGATGTTAGGTCTATTTTATTATTTGCCTTCAATATTCTTAAAGTAATTGAAGAAGTCAGAGTCAGGTTCCACCACCATAATATCAGATGTACTGCTAAAGGTATTACGATAGGCGTTTAAGCTACGATAAAAAGAATAGAATTCTTTATTTTTACCATAGGCCTGAGCATAAATGCTAGCCGATTGTGCGTCACCTTCACCACGAGTTTGTTCCGCTTTTTTAAAGGCTTCTGCTTTAAGAATCGTTACCTGACGATCAGCTTCTGAAGTAATCCGAGCAGCACTTTCATTACCTTCTGCTCGTAACTCTTTAGCAATTCGAGTTCTTTCCGTTTCCATTCTGCGGAAAATCTTATCACTGACCTTAGGTGGAAATTCAATACGCTTTATACGCACGTCCACAATACGAATACCAAAGGGTTTTACATCTTTATTAGCTGATTTATTAATATCATCCATAATAATATGACGCTCACCAGAAATAACTTCATGCATCACACGACGACCGAATTCATTTCTTAAACCTTCTTTAACAATGGTTCCAATCCGTTCCTGAGCAACATCCATATCACCACGCATAGAAACATAAAATGCTTCTACATCTTCAATTCTCCATTGAATAAAAGAATCTACCACCACAATCTTCTTTTCTTCTGTCAGATAATCTTCCGGCTTGGCATCAAAAGTCTGGATACGTGTATCAAACTTCTTGATGTTATTAATAAAAGGAATCTGAACATGTAAGCCAGGTTCATAATTAGAACGTTGAATTTTACCCCATTTGAATAAAATTGCAGTTTCTGTTTCATTAACCGTAAACAACGAGGCTGAACCAATAATAGCCACCACTAGGACTGCTATCGCAATTAATATTTTCATTATCTTCTCTCCCTTATAGAGGGTCTGGCACGAGAGTTTTCAGCTTTACGCTGCTGCTGTCTTTGCTTATTGAAGTCCGGTGTATCATTTACCACATTAGACAGATCACTCATGGAAGCAGGTACTGCTGCAGAAGATCTCATCATTTTATCCAGCGGCAAATACAATAAGTTATTGCCACCCTTAGTATCAACCATCACCTTAGAGGTTTTACTATAAACACTTTCCATTGCATCGATATACAAACGCTCACGTGTCACTATAGGTGCTTTTTCATACTCAGTTAAGACACTGAGGAAACGGGATGCCTCACCTTCAGCTTCAGCGGTGACTTTTCCCTTATAAGCTTCGGCACTGGCCAATTGCTTGGCGGCAAAACCACGAGCCTTAGGAATCACATCATTATTATAAGCCTGTGCTTCATTGATATAACGCTCTTTATCTTCTCGAGCCGCGTTAACATCTTCAAAAGCATCCTGTACCTGCGCAGGTGCTTTAGCACTTTGCAGAGTAAAACGAGTAATAATTAAACCGGTTTGATAACGATCTAAAATTTCCTGAGTTCTCAAACCAATCTTAGAAGCAATATCACTTCGCCCTTCTGTCAGAATAAAGTCCATTTTATTTTTACCGACAATTTCACGTACCGCACTTTCAGATACCTGTCTTAGTACTAAACCCGGTTCACGAACATTGAATAAGAAGTACTCGGCATTAGAAACCTTATATTGAACAGCCACCTTAATATCAACAATATTTTCATCTTCGGTCAACATATAGGCTTCATGATCACTGCCGCCAAGATTCAAACTTCTGGAAGCACTCACATCAACAATATAATAGGTTTGGATCAGAGGTGCATACCACTGAAGACCCGCATCAACCATTTTTAAAGACTGACCAAATTGCAATACAACGGCTTTTTTACCCTGATCAACCGTGTAGATACCTGACATTGCCCATAGAGCAACACCAATAATGGCTGCTATGGCAAATATGGCCTTGGGTATCTGAGGATTAAACTCCTTAGATCCTTTATCTGAGCCATCACCACCTGAGCTATTACCACCATTACTATTCTTAGAGCGTTTACCGCCCCCGAATAGCTTATTAAATTTATCGGTGAGATCTTTTATTATCTCATCCAGATCGGGTGGTCCCTGATCATTATTGTTGTTATTTCCCCAAGGATCATTCTTTTTGGGGCCCCCCGGTTCATTCCAGGCCATTTAATACTCCATTTATTTAAAGTGTAATTTCATCTACATCAATTACCAGCTCATCAAAGCCTGATATTTTATTTAACTTGTCAAATTGTCGTGAGGTGGTCTCTATATGCACCACCCAATCCCCTGACTCATTATATTTTTGTTCTAGTATTTCTGTGTCATCATGCAAAATTGACCGCCATTGACCGGCATGAGGTGGTATTTTTAACCATTGCTGCATCCGATCTTTGCCAAAATACTCAGCAATCACTTCTAATAAGAGTGATATTCCCTGCTCATAGTATTTATAACTCTCCATGGAAGACAACCAGATTCGCAATACATTACCATCATTATCACGTTCCACTCGCGCTTGCTGATTATCTAATAAATCCACCTTATTATAAACTAATAATTGCGGTGTTGCCTCTGCACCAATATGTTTTAATACCGAATCAACCTCAGCAATATGTTTATGACGATTCTCGGTATGAGAATCAACCACGTGTAATAACAAGTCCGCTTCTTTGGTCTCTAACAAGGTTGCATGAAATGCATCTACTAGATCATGGGGGAGATCGGAGACAAAACCAACCGTATCAGCCAAAACCATTGATAAATTTTTTGGTAATTCTACCCGACGCAGAGTGGGATCAAGAGTAGCAAATAGCTGATCAGCTGAGTAAACGCTTGATTTTGTTAGTTGATTGAAGAGTGTTGATTTTCCTGCATTGGTATAACCCACCAGAGAAACTGTAGGTAATTCAGCACGTTGACGAGAACGTCTGCTCTGTTCGCGTTGTTTACGAACTTTTTCCAGACGTTTATTCAGTTGTTTTATCCGTGCTCCTAATAAGCGCCGGTCAGTTTCTAACTGAGTTTCACCCGGACCACGTAAGCCAATACCACCCTTTTGTCGCTCAAGGTGACTCCAACCTTTAACCAGACGGGTTGATAAATGGCTTAACTGTGCCAGTTCAACCTGCAATTTACCTTCATGGGAACGGGCACGCTGGGCAAAGATATCCAGAATCAAACCAGTTCTATCCAACACCCGACATTGAAATAGGATTTCTAAATTTCTTTCCTGGGCAGGGCTTAATTGATGATTAACCAGTACCAGATCGGCTTCATAGTGTTTAACGGCCTCTTTTACTTCTTCAGCCTTACCAGTACCAATAAAATATTTGGCTTCTGGTCTATAACGTTTTCCCTTTATGATAGCAACAGGTTCTGCACCCGCTGAAGTGGTCAGATCATAAAACTCATTAAGAGCCTCTTCCTGCTCACTGGCTTTTTCATCAACAGCAGAAAATTGTGCAAGGTCTTGCTTTGGAAGAACAATATGCACCAGAACAGCACGTTCTCCATTACCACCAGGACGTTCAAGTTCAAACAATGAAGCTACTCTTTTTTATAAAGTTGAAAATTAAAAACTGAACGCTATTCTAACATAATTCTAATCTGATAGATCGTCATCATCTATGGATAATTTAATATTTCGAGCAGGTACAATGGTTGAAATTGCATGCTTATAAACCATCTGGCTCACTGCATTTTTTAATAAGATAACAAATTGATCAAATGATTCAACCTGGCCTTGTAACTTAATGCCATTAACGAGATAAATGGAAACGGGTACCCGCTCCTTTCTCAAAACGTTTAAATATGGGTCCTGTAACGCCTGTCCCTTACTCATAACCTACTCCTGCTTTATTATAATTATTAATATCTAAATGTGTAATAAACTATGCACACAATAAGCTGTGCAAAGATTACCATTTTATCCTAAATTAACATTCTTGTATATAAGCAAATTATAATAAGCAAAAATAGAGTGTTTTATTGAGTTAAATGTATCTTTTATAACTACTTTCCATGAAACTAACTAAAGTCTTATGGTTAAGTGTAACGACTTCTTGTAATAAAAAGTCTAAGCATTAAAAACAAGTGTACATAAGGCTCAACTGTTATTTGTTAATCAATATGTTGAGTTATTGTCTATTTTTTTGAATTTAAACGAGATTGATACTCTTGTGGATGTTTACACACAGGGCATACTTTGAGGGCTTTTTTACCATAGTGTACATGACCGCAAACCTCACAAATCCAGGCTTCATTTTCATCATCACTGGTAAATTCAGCCTCGGCTTCAAGACGATCTAATAG
>JADFVK010000056.1 GCA_015222495.1 Pseudomonadota bacterium | reverse complement strand
GAGAATTCAGGATTGTGTGTTCGGTATTCAAATGGCTCGTAAGCTTGAAGGGCTAGATTAATAATTGTGTGTAAGGAGATGGGTTTATGGGCGCGAATTATGGTGTTCATAAGGGTACTTTGCCTAAAATAAAAGGACGTAAGACGTTATTGTTACAGTTACAATACTCAATTAGAGGGATTTTATCTGAAGATTACCAGCCTATAGAGAGAGATGCGATTACGGGGAATGTTAGAAGCTCACTTGATTCTTGGGTCAATAGGTTGATAGTTCGTAATATAAAGGAAAAATAGTGGTAAAAAAAATAATTGACTTGATTGTGGCAATAACGCTATTTAGACTTATTGTCGTAAGCTTTATACAGATAAAAAAACAATGGGTGAGAATCTATTATTATGGACGTTATAGATATTATTTCCCCAATGGTGGTAATAGTTTTTTACATGGAAATACAGAAATAAAGTATCCAGAAAATATTTTTATTGGTAATAAGATCGTTATTGGCCCTGGCTGCACCTTGGGCGCAAAATCTAAAATCGAGCTTGGTGATTTTGTTAGAATTTCAAAAGATGTTGTGATTGAAACTGCTGGCTTGGACTGTCAAGGCGAGTTGCCTTATAAGCATATATCAAAACCGATAATTATTGGAAAAGGAGTGTGGCTAGGAGCTAGATCTATTGTGTTAGGAGGCGTGACAATTGGTGACAACACAATTGTTGGTGCAGGCTCTGTAGTTTCAAAAGATATTCCTGAAAATTCAATTGTTGTCGGCCATAGCAGGATAATAGGTATTGATAATGAAGCTAAATAACAGGCAGTTTTTACTGTAAAAGGACCGATTTATTAAGTAGGCTATGGAAAATTTTTTAAAATCTTCAAATGAATTAAAAGGCTTTATAAAAGTAAGCCTAGTCATTTCTGCCGTAATGATCCTTTGTAATTATTATTACTTTTATTTTTTTAAGTTTAATGAGGGGGTAGTAGAAGGTGTAAGCGCTTGGTTTCACCTTATAAAGATAGTCGCATTATGTCTTTTATATTCATTAGTTCTTACTCCTAGGGTAAAAGATAAATTTAATTTTAACGAATACCTTTTATTCATATCTTTTTTTTGTTTTTTTTGTGTTTTTTGTATCAAAGAATGGTATTGGGATGTTGAAGATATGAAGTTTATAAACTTTCTGGTTTGTTCTATTCCTATGTTGTTTTTACAAATGAATAAAGAACGAGCTAGGGTGTTCTTTTTTCTAGATATATGTCTAATTATTGTAGCTACACAAATTATATTTGAACAGGCTATATATTCTTTGGGATTTAGCTTATGGGACAATAAAGCATTTGTTGGAGGGTTGGGTAATCCTTCTGGTTTTGGTTTGTTATGTGCTGTTTTTATTGTCTATAGCTTGTTTTTTAAGCAAGCTTCATTATTAATGCTGGGAGTTGTTTTAATTCTGTTATATGGTCTTGTGATGACATCATCAATGATGGTTGTTATTTTAATAACGGTTGTTTTGTTCCTTAGTTGGGGATATTTTTTGCGAAACAAAGAATATGGTAATTTAATAATATCCATAATAACTATAATCTCCTTATTTGTAACATACGAATATATAGCAAGTGACCACCTTTTGTATAAAATAAATTCATTGTTACGAATGATCGGGCTTTCTTCTGCTGAGGTTTTTGAAGGTTCGCGTTCAGTGTCAGTAAGGTACCAAATACATCAGGAGTTTTTTAGTCACCTAATAAATGACTTTTATCAGGTTATGACTTATGGCTATTCAAATGTAGTGTATTACAAAGTTGATAGCCAATATCTTACCTATTTTTCTAGCTTTGGAGTAATAGGAGGAGGCTTTTTTTTTATGGCTATTTTTCTTGTTGCTATATCTTCATGTAATAAGTGGAGAGACGGCACTGGAATGTTTGTTATTATTACTATTTATTTGCTTATGTTTTTTACGAATAGAATTTTAGATTATTATCCTCTTGCTCTTTTTCTATTTATTATTATTATGCTTGCCCAAGATAATAATAAATCTGGGAGTATTATCAGAACATGAATATAGGGTTTGTAAATATATTTTCATTTAGACCGCATGTTGAACATTTAAATTTTCTTCAAGCAGTATTAAAAAAATCAGGGCATGACACTTTTTTTTTAACGTGTGATTCAAGTGTATCAAATTGTTATGCTCAAGCAATAAAGGGATCTAGAAAGCTATCTGAATGTAGTAAATGTATTGTGGGTGGTGTTCGCTCTTTGGCGGTTAAGGAGATTACATCAATTTCAGCTGGTATTCTTTATCCTGATTTAACTAATCAAGAGCTTGATGATATTGCATTATCAAGCTCTTGCACATTAAATAGAACAGAATCTGAACATGAGTGGGGTGATGCAGATGTGTTATCTGTAAGAAAGAGCCTTCATAAGCCTATTTTGGTGACTTATCGTTCTACCGTGAAGTGGGTTTCTGATAATAAACTTGATGCGGTTATCTGTTTTAACGGGCGTATGGATATGCCTCGTGCGGTTACTTATGCATGTGAGAGTTCTGGAATACCCTATATTACTCATGAACGAACATGGTTCGGTGATGGGCTTAATTTAATTCCTAATGCGAACTGTCTATCTATTAAGCTGCTTCGGGACATGGTTAAAGAATATGATAATAAGCCTTTAACTGCAAAACAGGCTCAATTTGCAGGCCGTTTGATAGCACTGAGGTTTTTACAGAAAAATACACTTGAATGGCGGCTTTATAATAAAAATGCTGAATCAATTGCTTGGCCCGTTAAATCTAAAGCTCGTAAGGTATTGGTTTTGCCTAGTAGCAAAAATGAATTTGCTGGGCATGAGGAATGGAAAACTGGGTGGGTTGATAACACGACTGCTTTAGATGATTTTTTTAAAGTGTTTTCGATAAATACAGATGATGTAGTTGTAAGGTTCCATCCAAATTGGGCTGAAACAATTGGGAAAGTTTCTGGTGAAAGAGCTTTGAATCATTATACTCAATGGGCGAAAAGCAGAGGTGTTCATTTTATTTCTAGTGAGGAAAAAGCAGATACATATGATTTGATTCAACAAGCAGATATAGTTGTTCTGAATGGTGGAAGTTCATCAGTTGAAGCCGGAGCTTGTGGTAAACAGGTTATATGTTTGGGGCCTTCTTCATATGACGGAGCTGGTTTTGTAAGGACGTTTATAAATAAGGATGATTTGTACCGTCATGATGCGCTAGTGGATCTATCTCCTGAGATCATTGTGAAGAAAACTCTCCGTTATGTGTATCTCAGAGCTAAGAGATTCCCTCAATATGTTGATTATGTTAAAGCCATTAAAACAACAGAGTACAAATATTTTGATGGGGCAAATGCTGATAGAATTATAAATATGTTTAAAACTGGGCTGATTAAAGCCGATGATCCTTGTTTTTCAGGGAATGAAGAAGAAGAGTCATGTGTGGTTAATATGCTTGATAAAAAGCAATGGGCATTATTATCTGATTATGAAGACGATAATGGTATTTCAGCTCCTTTATCTATTCAACGACGGGTTGGTTTACGATGGATTGATGGGATGAGGTCTAAATTAGCAAGAGGAGATAGGTAATGGGACAAATGGAGCAGGTTTTGATCTCGGTCATAATGCCTTCTTATAATGCTGAGAAGTTTATTGTGCGTACAATAGAATCGGTATTATCTCAGGGGTATATAAATTGGGAGCTCTTAGTTATTGATGATTGTTCAAATGATAATACACGGAACCTAGTCAATAATATAGCTCAAACAGATTCAAGAATTAGATTGGTTGTTTTAGATAAAAATAATGGTGCGCCAGCAGCCCCTCGAAACATTGGTGTGCAAGAAGCAAAAGGGCGGTGGATTGCTTTTTTGGATGCCGATGATATTTGGCATCCGGATAAGCTGGAAATACAAATGAATGAAATTCATAAAGAAGGGGCGGTCTTTTGTAGTTCAGCTATGTTGGATTTTACTGATGATAGATTGCTTTCATTTTCTAAGCCTGGTGATATTCAGGTTAAGAATATTTCTTTCTGTACACAACTAAGAAAGTTTAGGACACCAACCTCTAGTGTAATTGCAAGTCGGGAGTTATTACTGAAGTTTCCTTTTAATGAAGATATTAGTTATAAAGCACGTGAGGATTTTGAGTGTTGGTTGCGGATACATGAGAAAATAGGTAATAGCATTAAGTTATTGTATCCACTTCTTTATTATAGAATAGTGGATGGCCAGATATCAGGGGCTAAATGGAAAATGACACTTAAAACATATATGGTGCTTAGTAAATATAGGTTGATATCCGGTAAGGGGTTAGGCTGGAAAGTATTTTATTATGTGGTGACCCAGAGTGTTTATTCTATTTATTTTAGGATTTTTAAAAAATCTCTATGACTTTTACATTGATAGGTATTTAATGAAACGAATATTAGTTACAGGTGGCGCGGGGTTTTTAGGGTCTCACTTATGTGAGAAGTTACTTGAAATGGGGCATGAGGTTATATGTGTTGATAATTTTTTTACAGGATCTAAGCGTAATATAGTCCACTTATTACAAAACCCTTATTTTGAGTTAATACGGCATGATGTCACGTTTCCTTTATTTGTAGAAGTAGACGAAATATACAATCTTGCTTGTCCAGCATCTCCCGTTCATTATCAATTCGATCCAGTGCAAACAACGAAGACGAGTGTTCATGGCGCAATTAATATGCTTGGTTTAGCTAAACGTATTAAAGCAAAAATATTTCAAGCCTCAACAAGTGAAGTTTATGGAGATCCTGAGGTTCACCCTCAGTCTGAATCATATTGGGGGAAAGTAAATCCTATTGGTATTAGGTCTTGTTATGATGAAGGAAAGCGTTGTGCAGAGACTCTGTTTTTCGACTATTTCAGGCAACATAGTGTAAAAATTAAAGTTGCTCGAATCTTTAATACATATGGGCCTAGAATGCATCCAGATGATGGGAGAGTCGTGAGCAATTTTATTGTTCAGGCGCTGAAAGGTGAGGATATAACTATTTATGGGGAAGGGCAGCAGACGCGGAGTTTTTGTTATGTCGATGATTTGATTGGGGGCTTCGTTAAATTAATGGATACAGATGACGATGTGACTGGCCCAATTAATTTAGGAAACCCAAATGAATTTACAATTAGACAGCTTGCTGAACGAGTACTTGATTTAACAGGATCTTCATCAAAAATAATATATGAAAAGCTTCCTCAAGATGATCCGAAACAGCGTCAGCCAAATATTGATATGGCAACCGATATCTTAGCATGGCAACCCTCTATTCAGCTTGATGAAGGTTTAAATAAAACAATTGGGTATTTCGATTTGTTATTGAGGGAAAATGAGAAATGAAATTTTGTTATTTAGGTATTTAATTTTTTTGAAAGTAATATGTGTGCAATGACAGAGTCAATTTTAGTGACAGGGGCAACAGGCTTTGTTGGGCAAGCGCTAACTAAAGAGTTGTTGACTAAGAATGATTTTAGGGTTGTTCTGGGTCTTAGAGAACGGTCTGTTGATCTATCAGGCGGTGTTATACAGCATAAGGTTGGTAATATATCAGCTTATACAGATTGGTCTGTAGTACTGGAATCAATTGATGTAGTAATTCATTTGGCCGCCAGAGTTCATGTAATGGACGATTCAGAACTTAATCCATTGGCTTGTTTTCGTGAAATTAATACTAGTGGTACATTGAATCTGGCGCGGCAAGCCTCTAATGCAGGGGTTATACGATTTATTTTTATTAGTTCTGTTAAGGCCAGCGGAGAAAGAACATCGCTAGGTAACTCTTTTTCGCCTGATGATGAATTTATTCCAACAGATCCTTATGGGTTTTCGAAATATGAGGCAGAGCAACAATTATTTAAGTTAGCTAAAGAAACAGATATGGAAGTGGTGATTATTCGTCCGCCGCTTGTGTACGGTTTTGGTGTTAAAGGTAATTTTGCCAGCTTGCTTAAATGGATGCAACGAGGAGTGCCTTTACCTTTTGGTGCCATTCATAATCAACGTTCATTAGTGGCTTTAGAAAATTTAGTAAGCTTTATTATCTGTTGTATTGATCACCCTAAAGCCGCTAATGAGGTTTTTTTGATTTCAGATGGTGAGGATGTTTCGACGACGGTATTATTACAAAAAATAGCGGCTGCTTTTGGAAAAAAAGCCTTATTGCTGCCTATTCCTGTTAGTGTGATGACTTTAGCGGCTAAATTATTAGGTAAAGGTGATATGGCAACGCGTCTGTTTGGCTCCTTACAGGTTGATAGTTCTAAAGCGCGAGATTTGTTAGGCTGGAAGCCCGTTACTACAATGGATG
>JADFVK010000280.1 GCA_015222495.1 Pseudomonadota bacterium | reverse complement strand
GTAGCAGAATCATTAATTTTTACCAGTCGATCAGAACCTCGTACTATCACATTACGAACTGCGTCACTACTAACCCCTTCGAGTTTTTTATAGTTTGCTGCAATCTTTGGTAAAGCCTTATGATAGCCCTTGACCGTTTTACGAATAATGCCTAGCGCCTTAGTCATGTCAGGGTCACTTGTATTCTTTTCAAGTTTAGTCAGCCATGTTTCTGCTTCTGTATATAGCAGATCGGCATTGTTGCGGTATTTATCTTTTCCACGAATGATATAATTTTTGAAATTATGAATAGCATTGCCATACCCCAATGTATACTCGAGATTTTCCAGAGCATTGAACTGTTTTTTATCTCTAAGAATTTTAAGCCCTGCTTTTGCTGGCCCATCATCGATTTTTACTTTATCATCAGTCATTTTTAAAACCTTAAATAAGGACTTTTCAGACGCATAAATTTCTTTTATGGTAGGTAACGATGAACGATACTGATTAATCATATTTCCAATATCGGATAAGGCTTTGTTTTCTTCCGGGCTTAAACCATTCATTCCTTTCATACGCTCAACAATTTGCATTGCTGACGCATAGGACTTGTCTGCGCTGACAAAGTATTTCTCCTTGCCTCGCAGAACATAGTTTTTATAATGGTGTATTGCTCCGCCGTAACCTAGTGTACGCACAAGTTCACTAGACAAAGCTTTCATACTGTCTTCCGCATAGGAAATGTTCAGCATGAAACTACAGAGAATTAAATTAATTAGTGTTACTACAAAAAATTTTTTAAACTTCATACATATATACTCTTATTTAACTTTTATAAAAAAATAAAGCCATTAACCACCATGGTATTTGCGTCCTAGAGCTGAAAGACCGGTAATAGCTGGACTATCATTGACTCTAACCATTTTATCTGAAGATGAAACCATGGAGCTTATAATACGTGCATTGCTACTTTTCAAAATAAATTCAGCTGTTTTTTTGATTCTGGGAAGACTTTGCAAATATTTTTTTGCTGTCGTATTAATATCCACCGCCGCCTGCTTAAGATCAGCAGAAGTTTCGGATTTTTCAAGACTGGTAAGAACTGTCATGGCTTTATTAAAATATTCTGCTGAGCGTTCTCTATATTTGGCTTTACCACGTAATAAATAGTTTTTAAAATTATGAATAGCACCGCCATAGCCCAGGTTGTATTCTACAGTTTCCAGTTCATTCCAGGTGTAACTTTTTCTCAAGGCATTAATGCCTTCAATAGCCGCAGTGTCATCCACCTTAACTTTTTTATCGGTCTCGATGATTATCTTGGCAAGTGACTTTTCTTCAGCCATGATTTTTTTAATGATATCCACCCCTCGTAAATAGGCATCTATCATTTCATCAATAGACTTTACTGCAATCAGTTCATCATTATCTAAATTATTTTCCCTTAATTTGGCAACAACTAATTTAGCTTCAGAAAAAAACTGATTCGCTTTTCTTCCATATTTTTCATTACCACGCAGGACATAGTTTTTAAAATTATGAATGGCTGCGCCATAGCCCAAAAGTCGCACTAACGTACTGATATTTTCTCTTTTATCGTCCTGTGCATAACCATTTTGTGGTATTGCTGTTGTCAACATCATAATGAATGCAATGGTCAATGCAGTTAAGTTACGTGTCATAATAATCTCTCTTAAAATTTATAATTAAAATCCAGTCGAACACGTTCCCATCCTTCGAGTTGTTTAAAGCGTCCGCATTGTAAAAACTTAATAAAAAGTTATTTTTTTATCGGTGAAAAAATTTAGACAAACCTAATGTCCATTCATATTGATACAGCGAGTCTGTAATGCGCAATTCCAGAGACCCAATCTGGGTATTAGATAAATTAACAACTAATATCTCAATATAGTATAGGAATATTTTACAGTTCAATCAACTTGATTCTTAATAACATCAAGCCGATGGCTGAACTTGCACGCTGCTTCACAATTTGAAAACAAGTGTTATTTAATTGTTGATTCAAACGCTGCATTAACATATCTCAATAATTCATCTTCAGAAAAAGGCTTGGTCAAATAGGTTGAAATACCTGCTGCTTCAGCCTGCTTACGATGTTTTTCTGTTGAACGTGAGGTGATCATTATTATTGGTATATCTGAAATATCCTCGCGACTTCTAACATGAGCCGCTAATTCAATACCATTCATTCGAGGCATTTCCAAATCAACTAGTAAAATATCAGGTAATTCCTTGTCAATTTTCTCAATTGCATCAAGACCATCAATAGCAGTATTGACTTGCATTCCAGTGTCTTTTAATAATTGTGAAAGTGAGCGTCGTGCGCTTAATGAATCATCAACCACCAGTGCGACAGGCAATCCACTGGCAACATCGTCCATATTGACATTCAGGGTATTCATCAGATGTGAATATTCAGAGGTCTCACGCAGGAGTTCAATTAGATCAAGTACTGGTGCAACACCACCGTCACCAAGAATTGTGGCTCCAATTATACCAGGGATATCAGGCATATAAATCCCCATATTTTTAACCATGACTTCACGGTTCCCTAATAACTCATCTATTAAAAATGCTTTGGTTTCACCGGTTTCATCCTTTAGCAGAAGAACGGGTAAATTAATATCTAAACCTTGTACCTGAGATATATTTAGCAGCTTGCTTAAATATTGTACTGGATAGCTCTGTTTATCATAATGAAACATGACTCCTGTTTCTGATTCCTGAATGCTACCCGCACCTGAGTTAAGAACCAGCTCTATATTATGCGTAGATATTCCAACAACTCTATTACCGCACCTTGTTAGTAAAACCTGAATTGAAGATAATGAAACAGGAATGCTTAATTCAATCATTAAGCCTTGCCCAATTTCAGAATTAATCCTCATTGATCCTTTAATTTGTGAAACCTGTGTTTGAATGGCATCCATACCAATACCACGACCTGAAACCTGCGTCACTTCATCTCGAGTTGAAAAGCCGGGAGAAAGAATCAAGCGGTTCATTTCTACAGTGGATAGTTCTTTGTCAGCGGAAACAAGTCCTTTTTTAACAGCACTTTCAGCAATTCTTTTGTAATTAAGTCCAGAACCGTCATCTTGACAGAAAACAGATAAGTAATTACCTTTCTTTTCAAAAGTCAGGGTGATTTTTCCAACTTCATCTTTATTGGCTGAAGTTCTGTTGGCTGGAGTTTCAATACCATGATCAATTGCATTACGTAACAGATGCATCAGTGGATCAACCAGATTATTCAGTATTTCACTATCGATTAGAATATCACCGCCAATAAACTCAAGTTCAACCTGTTTGTCAGTCATGCGACAGGTCTGGCGAACAATTCTCTGACAACGTGAATTAATGCTATCAACGGCGATCATACGAATATGCTGCACTGCATCCAGACTTTCTTTTTGTAGATTCTGATGCTCAATAAGTAAATTATTCAGAGTGGATAGTCGCTTTTCGATACCAATATTCATTTCTCTGATGTCAGTGGCAATTTCATCTAAACGACTGGTACAAGTGTGGAGCTCATTATATTGCTCCATTTCCAGAGAATCAAATTCCTTATTTGAAACAGATTCCATGTGGTGTGAAGCAATACTTTGAATATTAACAAGCTTGTCAAGCTCAGATATTTGCAGATGAAGCTGCCATGATAAATCCTTTGAAAATTTAATATCGTCAGTCACCAGAGAGACTTTTTCTTTCAGCTGCTCTGACAAAATACCACTTTCACCGCTCATTCTTAACAGATTACTGACCAAACTGACTGAAACTCGAGTCATCGCTGCCGAGCTACTTTCCGGACTTTCTTCTGCACTACTTATTTGCGGCGTTACTTCACTGGCAATAGGTGCTTTAAAGTCGCCATCCTCAGGAATGCCTTCTGTCACTAATTGATTAGCCCAATCCAGAACTTCCTGTAATACTGCCAGCGCATTTTCAGGTGGGGAAGCGAGACCAAGAAGTGACTCTGTCATTGCCTCAAGACAATCTGATGCCTGTATCAGCATATCAGACATCGCCTTGTTGGGCAAAACATGCTTTTCTACCAGAATGTCCAGAATATCTTCCAGGCGATGGGTCAGGGTTGCAATTCCGGTTATCCCTACCGTATTGCCAGCCCCCTTTAAAGTATGGGCAATTCGTTGGGCTTCCTGTAAATTCAGGAGACTACCTTTATTGATAATACGTTGTATCACTGCTGCAAAATTTGTTGTTAACTCAGGTAATTCATTCAGCAATGAATCTAATAATTCTTTATTGACATTTTCCTGCACCTGGAGAGAGACATTCTCTGCAAGAGCAACCGTTTGAAGTGGTTCTTCTGGTTGTTTATTTGTATCAATATACAGTGCAGCTAAAAGCTCTAATAGAGCTTCAGCATCATTGTCAGCGAGTGGTTTACTCCACTCATTGGACTGCAGTTGTGTTACCAGAGTTTTGCAATGGTCATGATCCTCAATACTTTCAAGATACTTTTGTATATAGGGGAGTATTTGTTTTAGTTGAAGGCATTGCTTAACAGTAAAATCAAAGTCTGCTTTACGACGTGATTGCATATTATGCGAGACAAACTCAAAAACCTGAGCTAAGCCTAAAAGACTGACAGTTTGCGCAGCTTTAGAAAGATTTTCGAGCTGATATAAACCATCATTAACGGATGATTTAAAGCTATCACTGCTTACTATTTCTTCACTGATGGGCTCCAATGTCGTGTTTAATTTGCCAGCTACACTGGCGTACTCATCACGAATCATGTCAACCAATTCAGGTTTAACAGCGTATGATTCTGTAATAGGTGCAGATACAGCTTTCTCTTCTTCTGCTGGTGCTGGCGCTACTTCATTGCTAACAACTGCTTCAATCTTATCTTCAAGATCAGAATCAGCAGTTTTATCTTCATCTGCTTTCAGGTCAGCTTGAAGCTGTTCATTCTCAACTGTTATGGAGGAAAATATGTCCTGCAGCATTAAGGCATCATCATCCATAAGCGGATTAACCCATGCCTGATTCTGTAAACATAGAATTAAATTATTGGCAGACTCATGTTTATCCGGTGCAGCTAAAAATGATTTAAAATGGACGTGCCATTGTTTAAATAATTGCCATTCATTATCTGCAAGCTCTATTTTTTCTGCACGAAAATCTAAAATAGCTTCTTCATAGATAGCACAAAGCTCTTGTAGTTCAGGAAGTTCTTGCTCTAAAGCAACATTGCCGCATTCTTGCCAGCACTCAGCATACTGCTCTAATGCATCAGGCAATAACTTAGTATCATTACCAACTGCAATGGCTTCCTGCAAAATTTCTTCTGCTTCACCTTCTGCAATCTGCAGCATATTCAATTGAAGTATTTTTTCAGTCATCATTATTACCAGAGTTCCTTAACCAGGCAATTTAAAAACTTCAACCGAGCTTACCAGTGCTTCAGCATTTGTTACCAAACCCACTGATAATTTATTTTGCTCTTGTAGCTGTTTTTCCGTTTTCACTGTGCTTTCTTTAATTTTACTGGCTCGTTCTTGCAGTGTTCTACCCACTTTTACCTGTGACATAGTATGCTGTGCAATTTTGTGAACAGAGGTAACCAGCTTACTGGTTGATTTTTGAGCTTCTTCCATCTGTATTCCAGCTTGCTCCGCCAGATTAGTCCCTTCAACAACCTCAGCAATTACATCATTCATTGTATTAACTGTATCATTAGTATCAACCTGAATGTTTTTCACCAGAGTAGAAATTTCTGAAGTCGCCTCACGAGAACTTTCAGCCAGTCTTTGTACTTCGTTTGCAACAACCATAAAACCTCTACCGGCATCACCAGCTGAAGCTGCCTGCATTCCTGCATTTAGCGATAGTACGTGAGTTCGTTCGGCAATCTCATTAATGATATTGACCACACCACTAATCTCCTGTGAACGTTCTCCTAATCGCTTAATTCTTTTTTCTGTTTCACGGACAATTTCACGAATCTTGTTGATGCTGCTTAATGAGAGATTCACTGTTTCCAGTGCTTTTTCAGTCGACTGTATGGTATGCCCTGAAACTTTGTCAGTCGCTTGAGATACTTTAGCGATATTAATCATTGTTTTAACAACTGAATCTAATTCAGACAACATCAGGTCAACCTCAGTACCCTGTGTTTCAGCAAATGAAATCACAGTTTGTGCCTGTACCTGCATATTATCCGCAGTATTGTTTACATTTCTCGAAATCATACTTACGTCTTTCAGTACGTCTGAAATCTCATCAGTTAGCAGGTTAAGTGAATCAGATACAGCTCCTGTCATATCTTCAGATACCGGAACTTTAATGGTTAAATCTTTTTGACTCAGTTTTGCCACAGACTCCAGTAACCTAATGATTGAGTTGTTTAATTGTTTATGTTCCTGTTCTGATTGAGCAAGAGTCGAAACACGCTCATTTAACAGCGTATCAAAAGCTTTTGCCAGGGTACCAATTTCATCGTTAGTTTTAATTTCAGCACGAGCATCTGTTTCTCCGGCAGCTACTTTGTTAACCGTATTTTTTAGGTGTAAAACCGGTTTTAAAATGCCTCTGGCTAGCAAAAAGAAAAATAACAAAATGATCAAGGGAATGGCAATAATTTCGATAATGAAGTTTCTGGTAATTTGTTTATGAACCGATTCTCTTTCTATATCACTTTCTGTCTGATAACGAGTTTTAATTTTAATAAGCTTTGTCATTAGCGGAGCTACTTTATCCGCTTGTTTTTGTAGTTCAGCAAACTGGCTTGTCATACGTTTAAATGAATCTACCGCTACGTTAAAAAGATTGTTATATTCACTCATTAAGTTTGTAATTTCGTTGTACAAAGAACTGTCAATTTCAAACTCTTCAATTTCCAACTGTTCAAGTGCCAGAACAAATTGCTCATTGGCAATTTTCATATCCTCAACATTTTCTTCGTCTCCATTTTTTAGAAAGTTTTTCTCAAATGTTTGCATTTTCAGGAATATATTACTCAGCTGAAGACTTTCTGATTTTGAAATACCTTCCATAAGTTCTTCTGATGCGGTATTCAAACTACCTTGTAGTCCACTAAACTTATCAAGTCCCACTTCCACTTGTGATTCTACAGCGACGAAAAAGTTGTCCTCATAAGCATCAAAGGTAGTCTTTGTTTCTGCCAATAATTTTTTATCTTGTCCTTCATGTAACAGAGGATTTAAGCTTAATAGTGCTGTACGTGCCGCTTGCATATTCGTTTCAAATTTTTCCAGAAACTCTAACTCATCAGATAGCCGGAAATCTTTCTCGAAACGTCTGGCTTCGAGTACGCTAAATTGAATCTTATCAACAATAAGGGCAAAATCTGCAAGTTTTCGAACCTCACTAAGAGATTCCTGACCAGTCAAAAGTGTAGTTCTGAAAGAAAAACCAATTAATGCAATTCCTATTAGAAAAACAAGGGACATGATCGCAAACTTGACAGCAAGATTGAGATTTTGAAAGAAATATATAATGGGTTGGAAAATATTCATTAATTTAACCTTAATTTTATATTTAAAATGTTTAAGCTATTAGAACAATAAATGGCTTGTTATTATTTTTATTTTGTAGCGACAATTTTTTCTGATAGTGCACTAAAAAACTGTTGTTTATTAAAACTTAACCAGCTGACACCCTCATCTTCATATATTTCAAGCACATAGTCTTCAAATACTTCTGGTAGTGAAAGCTGTCGATCAACCTGAACGAGATTTTCCAATACTTTTGGATAATCACTTATCTCAATAGCTACTGAGTTCTCACCCTTATCCAGAATGATTAAAAAAGAGTGTTTCTGGATGTTTTGTGAAAAACCGAAGAGCTCATGGAGATTATAAACCGGTACCAGGTGTCCACGCAGGTTTATCACTCCCCGTAGCCATGAGACAGTATTTGGAACTGGATGGATAGTAAAATTATCAAGAATTTCACTTTCGATGCCACCACTGATCAACAATCCTATTTCGCCAATTCTAAACCCATAAAATTGCTGTTTATCAAAAAAGTCATCAACCTGAGCCATGAGCTCATCATTTTCGATAGCAGGGCTATTTAAAGGTTTTTGCTCAGTATCGAATTGAAAGTTTTTCCCGGAGTCCACTGATTATTTCCTAATTTAATGCATTAATCTGTTCAATAATCTGGTCTTTCAAATAGGGTTTTGTTATGTAGCCTACTGCACCTTGCAGTTGTGCCCAAACTTTATCTGCCTCTTGATTTTTACTGGAAACAAAAATAACGGGTATACTTTTAGTTTCTGCATTTTTCGTCAACTCACGACAAGTAGCAAAACCATCCATTTCAGGCATAACAATATCCATAAAAATCATATCAGGATTGAACTGTTTTACTTTTTCAAGAGCATCTTTACCTGAGATTGCCGTCATAACATCATAGTTTTCAGCAGAAACTATCGATCTAAGGTTCTCGCGTTCTACTTCCGAATCATCTACTACCAGGATTCTCCTAATAGACATTTTTGTTTCTCCAATTTTTGTTAATAAATTAAATACTTATAAGATTTAGACAAAATCTTTGAGCCAACCCATAACCCTTTCCAGTAATTCTTGAAAGGCTTCATGCTCAATTGGTTTGGTCAGATAAGTTGAACAACCGGCTATAACACCCTTAACCTCATCCAATGGTGAGGTTTTTGCAGAAAGCATAATGATGGGTGTTTTCTTCATTTCTTGTTTTTTTCTAATGAGAGTACAGGTTTCAAAACCATCAATACCAGGCATCATGACATCAAGAAATATAAAGTCATATATTTTACTATTAACCATTTCCAGTGCTTGTTCACCACTATCCGCATAATCTGTATTAATTTTTATTGCCGCATCTTTTAATTCTAAACCGATGGTTTTTTGCATAAGCGGACTATCATCAACAACAAGAACATTAAAGGAACTTATATCCTGTTGTTGATCTGACGTGTCCTCTATCTCTTGTTCAGTAACTTCTTGCTCAGCAATAATTTCTTCTTTAGCATGCTTAGCATTATCGTTTGTTTGTGCAACAGGGGATTCATGAGTTTCAGGAAAAACGATTTTATCCAAAATACGTAGAACACGAGTTGCCAGTAATGCACCCTTTATATGATTGGCAGCAACGGAATCATGTTTGCTTTTTGTTACAATCTGAGCGGAAGGGTATTTAGCCTGAAGAGTTTCCTGTTTTTTCTTAGATGAATCTGAATCAATATCAATTATCAATAAATCTGGCTTAACATCTATTATTTCATCAACAAATGTATAGACAGATCCTCTTGAAGTGGATAAATGAAATATTTTCTTTAGCTTTTTTTGATCTTCCGCAGAACAATCTATTAATCTAACTTTTAAATGACGAGCCATATTATATTTTAAACCCAGTTTCTGTAAAATATGTTATACATTTTTCTTAATCTCCTACCTGAAACTATCGACATAATTTATAATACGGTTATGTCCAATAATATTATTTTTATATCGAAGGAGTAAAAGTTGCAAATTGTATTATAAAAATATTGGTAAAGCAAAAGATTATTAAAAAAAATAAAAAAAGTTTCTCTGGTGTCAGGTATTCCTATCATGCGATGAGTACTATCTTCCTTCTCTGCAGAAGATTATATTTTTTATATTAATAAAATGTGAACGGGATCACATTTTATTAATATCTTTTAGGTTTTTTTTTTGTTATATTGTGTGCAAAAATTGTGAGTCAGTTCACGTATATCACAATACTTTATTCAATTCAGCCTTTGTATGATGTACTTTTTAAATTAAAACTTAAGTATATTATTTTGTCTTCAAAAATAATAAAAATATGATAATAAACCACTTATTTTCAACTAACTTTTCTACACAAGAAATAGCACTTTGGATTGCAATTGCTATTTTGATGATATTCTTATTAATTTTTACATGGAAATTTGTTCGTAAACAAATTATAAAGCGTAAATGTCTCAAACAGCAGGAAGAATGTCAAACATCTGAGGCTGATAATAGTGATGTTTATGATGCTAATAGTACGATTTACAAACAAAGTGACGTTGCTGAAGAAACAGATCTTGTTGAGGAAGCAAAAATATTTGCTACTTATGGCAAATTTGATCAGGCAATTACCATGCTGCAATGGCAAGTTAAAGCATTTCCTGATGAAATAATACCCTATGTTGAACTATTTAACATATATATCCAACTTGAAGATGAAACTGCCTATATTGAATTATTAAAATCCCTAGCCCTACTTTTTGATGAGAATTCTATAGAATTTCAGGAATCTCTGGCTAATGGTTTACTTAACTTTCCTCAAAGTGATGAATTAGGTGTACTATCGGGACAGAACTGTCTTCAAAGCATAAGTGAACTGCCTGTAGAGAAACTCAATCCCATAGTTCAAACTTCTAAAGTAGATGTAGATATAGATGAAGCAGAAAATGTTGCCTTAAAAGGACAGACAGAAATTGTCAATAATAGTGTTGCCACAACAGAAAAAGAAACTGAAGAAGTTCCGCTGGAAACTAAAATTAAAATAGATAAAAGTGGTTCAGAATCTTTACTGCTACTGAGTAACAAAAAACATCTGATACAAAACCTGACACCCTTAGAACAAAGTATTTTCTTTACGTTTGAGAATAAATGTCAACTTGCGAAGAATTTAAGAAAACAAAAGCAAGATTATAAGTATAATAAACATAAAAGTATGCAAAAAACGACTAAAAATAAAATAGTTCTGATAAAAATAAATGAACCTGACGTAGAAAATAAAAATACGATAACTAAAAATTCTGATTTTTCTGAACAAAAAATTATTGATCAGTTTAATGATTTATTAGCCATACAGAAATACGATAAAGGAATACTTTTGCTTGAAACTCACTTAAAACGCAACCCGTTGCTTAATACATTTTATCCTTTACTGATGAAAATCTATATCGAGTTTAAAATGCTGGAGAAATATTACAGTTTTCGCAAATTTATTTTTTCACATGCTATTCAGCCTTCAATTGATATCATCATGCTAATTAGTGATGCCGAAAAGGAAATCAAAGCAGCACAATCTAAACCCTTACAGGTGGCATAATGTGCTGTCAATATTCTTTTTAAAAAACTTCTCTGATAAAAAACTAATCCAGTGCTTATACAAAAACGGATCAATTATCCTGTCTGCTAAGCATTTAACAGGTTCTTAATATGACTTATAAAAGCAAGAAAAAAAATGATAACCAAAAAATTATTTTTACCGGTCCCGTAGGGGTTGGCAAAACGACTGCAATCGCAGCCGTCAGTGATATTGATATACTTAAAACAGATGTGAAAGCAACTGATATTGCCATTAAAATAAAATCACATGATCATACGACCATTGCAATGGATTATGGTCTAATGTATTTGGATAACGGGGATAGAATTGATCTTTTTGGCACTCCAGGCCAGGAACGTTTTGACTTCATGTGGGATATATTAACCATTGGTGGTTTAGGTTTAATTTTACTTATTGATGATAGCCGTCCCAATTCATTAAAAGATTTAGAGTTTTTTCTTAATGCTTTTAAGTCCTTTCTTAAAGACGCTCCAGTTGTCATTGGTATCACTAAAATGGATATCTCTAACCATCGTACTTTGGATCACTATACGGATTATCTCAAGACTACGAAATTTGCCAATACTCCAATAATGGAAGTTGATGCAAGAAAAGCGGATGACATAAAAATGCTGTTAATGTCCTTATTATTTTTTCTCTATCCAGGTTTGGAGGACTAAATGGGTAATCCAACCAAGGAAAAAACTAAGCTGTCGATCCAATTAAATACTAAATTGTATGCTGTTCCCACGTCTGCAGGAGCTTTTTATGCAACTGCCAGTGAAACCAGCTCAAAACAAAGAGATTTTTTGTACCAGTTAATTGTTCATAACCATGAACAAAAAATTAGTGGTGCATTGCTTAAAGAGTGGGGCGGGAAAGAGAATATTAAATCAACCGTAAAAATATTTTATAGATTACAACAGCTCGGTTATATTACAGGTACATCTGAACAACCATCATCAATTCCTGATGGAACTCTGAGCGATATTTTAACCGAGATGGTCGCTCCCTTATCTATTAATAATAAGGTTGTTCTTTCTGACAGTAATGGTTTATACATGGTTTCTTCAGGATATCCTCATGAAGTTGCAGAACAATTAGCCGCCCTGTCAGTAGATTTATATGGGCTTTATGAAAGACACCAAAAATTATTGCTTAATAACCTTAATATTGCAACCAAAGGAATGGCGATGGTTGCACCAGATGGTTATTCTCAACTAGGTGTCTGGCCAATACATATTGGTCATAACATCTTCTTTTTAATTTTAGGCGGTGCTCCCCAAATGCAGGACAATGCATTTACTGACTTGGTCAAATTTCTGGCTACTAAATATAAAAACTAACCCATTATAAAATAATACTATGTCAAATCAAAAATCACATAAAACTATCAGCATCTCTGTCTTCGGTTATGACGACAAACAGATGGCTGCTGTTAATTATGCTTTTAAGGCATTTCCCAGAGCTAAAGTTAAAATTTTACCTGCCTCAGAAGTTTCTGAAGCAGATATATTGCTTTTTGATGTGGATTCTAAAAGTGCCAAAGAGCAACTGGATATTATTCATTCCAAACAAACAACAAAACCAATTATAACAATTTCATATGCACCTTTTGAATTTTCAGAGGCAATAAATATACTTAAACCTATAAACTCTAATAAGCTATTTGCCACAGTTGAACAGGGTTTAAAGCTCCTCTCTAAACAGCAGCCTGATTCTAATAATGTAGATAATAAGAAGGTGACGCCGCAAAGTGCTGAACCACAAAAAGCTGTCTATAAAATTGATGATTCTCTGCCGGCAGCACCTGATAAAATCCTGGATAGAAAAAGCGGAGGGCATTATTTTAACTGCAATGGTGGATTGTTAGGTGCATTGGCTCAATTGTACAAAGAAAATCAAGCCGCATGCATTGACTTAAACCAGCAGCAACAGAAAATCCTTTATATTATGCCGCAAACAAATAGAGTTTATATCTGTATTTCCTTATCTGATTTACAAACTATTTGTAAAAAACAAACAGCTGTTAGTTATTCTAAAATAGAACTAAATAATTTCAGCCCGGATAAAATTAGCGGAATCATCAGTAAAGCTCACCTGGATAGATTTATTTGGCAAATTGCTTTATTGACTTCAAATGGGCGAATACCAAAAACAGTCAATCAACAAAACAGCAGGCTGAGTTTAAAGTACTGGCCAAATTTAACACGTTACAAATCTAATATTGACTTTATAAGGTTTGCGGCTTTTTTCTCTCAAACGCCCGCAAACTTAGTATTAGCAGAAAAACTTTTAAACCCAAAACCTCGGCAATTATTTCAATTTGTCAGTGCTTGCCATGCATTAGGTATTTTAACAATTTCAGAATCAACACAAGTAATTGATTCACCTAAAATAATGCCACAGTCACCCAAACGTAATGTTATAACACAAATATTTAAACACTTAACAAAAATTATGAAATGACATTGCTAAATGTCTTTTATGTTCATTAACAGGTAATATTGCCATTGACGGTAACAATTAGATGTTTTAATAAAATTACTAAATAAAAGGACGACAACTATGCGAACAGAAATGTTGCAAAAAATATTAAATGAGCTGCGCTCTTCTTCGGGAGATATTGAGGGCTGCGCAGTTATTTCACTTGACGGCTTACCCATAGCCTCTTCATTAATGGATTCTATTGATGAAAATCGCGTTGGTGCCATGAGTGCCGCCATGTTATCATTGGGAGAAAAGACCTCTGAAGAATTAGGCAGAGATGAGTTAGATCAGGTAATGATCAAAGGTAAAAATGGTTATATTCTTATGGTCAATGCCGGTAATGACGCTGTCCTACTGGTAATTACTAATTCTGCAGCTAAACTGGGATTAATTTTCTTGGATACTAAGCGATCAGCTGAGGATATTGCTGAAATTTTATAAAGAATTAAAAGTTAAACGTTCAGGTGTTATAGTTGAAAATCAAATAGTAAAAATTTCTGAAAATGTAAAAGTTCAGTACACCATCAGTTTGGGCGTGGATTGTTTTGACTTATCTACCGATAGTAAAATTGATGATGCCCTCAATAGAGCTGATAAAGCACTCTATGAAGCGAAGGAAAATGGTAGAAATAGAGTTTGTTAACTATTTTATAGTGTTTACAGATATTAAGGCCTGCGTTTATAGCGACTAAAATCAGGCGCTCTTTTTTCAACAAAAGCATTGCGACCTTCCTGACCTTCCTCTGTCATATAAAATAAGGCTGTGGCATTGCCAGCTAATTCCTGTATGCCAGAGAGCCCGTCCGTATCAGCATTAAAGGCAGATTTTAATACACGTAAAGCAGTGGGCGAATGCTGCAGCATTTCCTGACACCAGGAAATAGTCTCAGCTTCTAATTCCTGAAGAGGAACAACATGATTAACCAGTCCCATATCTAAAGCCTCCTGAGCATCATATTGGCGACATAAAAACCAGATTTCTTTGGCTTTTTTAAGGCCAATGGTTCTAGCCATAATACCAGCACCCAGACCTGCATCAAAACTACCTACCTTAGGGCCGGTTTGACCAAAACGGGCATTATCTGCAGCAATACTTAAATCACAGATCAAATGTAAAACATGACCACCGCCAATTGCATAACCGGCTACCATTGCCACGACTGGTTTCGGCAGGGTTCTGATTTGACGTTGTAATTCTAAAACATTTAGATGATTGGTTCCATGGCTGTCTTTATAACCACCATCTTCACCGCGAACTTTTTGATCGCCACCGGAACAAAAGGCTAAATCACCGGCACCGGTGAGAATAATGACCCCAATGGAGGGATCGTGATGAGCATGATGAAAAGCTTCTATTAATTCAGCAATAGTTTCCGGGCGAAAGGCATTACGCACTTCAGGCCGGTTAATGGTGATTTTGGCAATGCCAGGTTGTTCACTATGCTCGTAGAGGATATCAGTAAAATTATATTGTGTTATGGGATTCCAGATCATGGGATACTTTTTATAATAGGGCTAAAAATCATAATTTAATTAGTGAACGTTTCTAAATATCGAAGAAATAAAGCTAAGTGGTAATGTACCCTATCACTCTTGTACGGTCAATTATCAATCAGTAGTATTATTCCATCTCGACCCTTTGAAGTAGTTCGAAGTCTTTTATTAAATTTTTTAAAGTTTAAAG
>JADFVK010000279.1 GCA_015222495.1 Pseudomonadota bacterium | reverse complement strand
GCTTATTACTTTCGGGGACGCTCAAGCACATCCATGTGACGCTCAGCCTCGGCATCCATGCCTCGAAAAGCCCCGTAAGTAACAACCTTTCCCCATTGATACTAGCATGGTCATTTATATCAATAGGGTTTAAGAAGATTTTAAAGATTCAAGCTGTCATTGTAGAGGTGATAATAACAAGTTACCCAAAAGGGGATTCACCTGTTCTATGTCATAACACCCAGAACAGGCGAATGAATTTGCCTCAACATAGAGTATACTGATTTTTCAATAGACTTAAGGTATCATTGAGGTAATTAGTCTATCTCTTAATTCTCTGTCTCTAAATGTTGCTACAAAGAATACTATTAGTGCAGAGGAGTCTGTTTCATCTTTATGAGGTCTATGAGCCATGGATGGCGAATCGAAGCCTACATGGACGTATTTACGGCGTCCTCATAAAGTTGAACCAGACTCCTCTGTACGGATTAAACCTTCTTACCTAAAAGTTTATCCGCTAACTGCTGCCCCTCAGCAAAGTCTAATGTGCCTTCATAAATTGCACGACCTGTAATTGCACCTGAAATACCATGATGTGCTACTTTACAAATTGCTTCTACATCACCTAAATCATGAATACCACCGGAGGCAATAACCGGGATGCTGATGGCTTGTGCCAGAGCTGCAGTATTTTCTACATTTGCACCCTGCATCATTCCATCACGACTGATATCCGTATAAATAATGGCATCTACACCATCGTCTTCAAAGCGTTTTGACAGGTCAAATAAGTCAACATCACAGACTTCAGCCCATCCTTTGATTGCTACTTTTCCTTCCAATGCATCCAGGCCTACAATAATATGGCCGGGAAATTCTTTACATAATTCTGTTACAAATTTAGGATCTTCCACCGCTTTTGTACCAATAATGGCATATTCAATACCAGCTTCTAAATAGGCTTCCACTGTTTTTACTGTGCGAATACCACCACCGATTTCGACCGGGAGATCAGGATAGGTTTTAGTGATTTCCTGAATAATCTCACCATTCACTGGTTTGCCTTCAAAAGCACCATTGAGATCGACTAAGTGTAATCTTCTGGCTCCAGCAGCATGCCATTTCCCAGCCATTTCAACTGGATTATCAGAGAAAACCGTATCATCATTCATACGTCCCTGACGTAGTCTGACACATTGGCCGTCTTTAAGATCAATTGCAGGTATTAATATCATATTTATTTCTCAGTGAAATCTTGTTATGTTGAATAAGAGCCATTCCAGTCGATAAAATTGGCAAATAATTGTAGGCCGGCATCGGCACTTTTTTCTGGATGAAACTGCGTGGCAAAAATATTTTCCTGAGCCAGGGCAACACATAAAGGATGACCATAAGTGGTTGAACCGGCAATGGGCTCAGGGGTTTTAGGAATAACGAAGTAACTATGCACAAAATAAAAGCGCTGATTTTGTGGAATATTGTGCCATAAAGGATGCTTAATTTGTTGATTAACCTGATTCCAACCCATGTGCGGAATCTTTAGACGATCAAAAGTTAAGCGTTCATTTGCAGCGGATGCATCACTCAGGTTTTCTGCAAAGCGCTTTACATCTCCAGGGATAATATCAAGGCAATCCACACCATTATTCTCATCACTATGGGTGAGTAGTGCCTGCATGCCGATACATACACCTAGAAAAGGTTTGTTTGCTGCCGATTCTTTGATCGCATCAATTAACTCCAGACGCTGCATTTCTCCCATACAATCACGCATGGCACCAACACCAGGCAACACGACCCGATCGGCATTGTGGATTTGCTGCTTATCAGCAGTTACTATGACTTTGACAGATGTATTATCAGTAAAGCTAGTTGCATGCTCTAAAGCTTTAGCAACAGAATGTAAATTACCCATGCCGTAATCAATAACTGCGACGGTTGTATGTTTGCTCATAAATGATATCTATTGATGGTTTAAAAAGATGAAACTCCAGGGCAGAATCCTGGCAGGCAGTATTATAAACTACCCTTGGTTGAAGGGATAGTGCCTTGCATCCTTTGATCGGGGGTAATTGCCATACGCACAGCACGACCAAATGCTTTAAAAATGGTTTCTGCAATATGGTGACTATTACGACCACGGATATTGTCGATATGTAATGTAACCAGTGCGTGATTAACAAAGCCCTGAAAAAACTCATGGAATAATTCAGTGTCAAAGTTCCCCACCGTTTCACGATTGTAATCTACGTGGTGCTCTATACCGGGACGACCTGAGAAATCAATTACAACTCTTGATAAAGCTTCATCCAGAGGCACATAAGCATGCCCGTAACGGGTAATGCCTTTTTTATCTCCTAAAGCTTTTTTAATGGCCATTCCTAAAGTAATGCCAATATCTTCTGCGCTGTGGTGTGCATCGATATCCAGATCACCTTTTGCCTTGATATTAATATCTATCATACCGTGACGGGCAATTTGATCTATCATGTGCTCTAAAAAGGGGATACCAGTATTAAAATCACCCTGACCACTTCCATCCAAATTAATAGTTACTTCAACCTGAGTTTCATTGGTATGACGTTTGATTGTTGCGCGTCTTTCTGATACTTTCTTTGGCATGACAAACCTTACTCCGAAAATAAATTCCTAAAATTGTTATTTACTATAAGTATTATAGGTTTATCTTAAATATTAGCAATAACTAAAATAATAGTATTTTTTATCAGGTTTTTGTTATAAAATTGACATTTATCAAGTTATTATGCTTCTATTGACTGCTGTTTTTCAGCTTCAATGAGATTTGCAAGTTTATCACCCATTTTTAAGGTATTAAATAAAAATAATGAGAGATCGTAAAGTCATTGATTTACCCTCCAGTAATGTATCTTGTAATGAATGTAGTTTGCAGCAATTGTGTTTGCCTCAATCAATTAATGGTAATGAATTAGATAAGCTTGATAATATTATTGAACGAAAAAAACCATTAAAACGTAATGAATACCTTTTTCAAGTAGGTAGTCCTTTTGATTCAATTTATGTAGTACGTTCCGGTTCTCTAAAAACTTATTCTCCGACTATTGATGGTCAGGAGCAGGTAACAGGCTTTCACCTTCCCGGTGAGCTTTTGGGACTTGATGCAATCGGTTCCGGTCAGCATCCCTGTGTTGCTAAGGCTTTGGAAACCACCAGTGTTTGTGAAATTCCCTTTGAAAGTTTAGAAGAATTGACTCAGAGTATGCCGACGTTACAACATCAGTTATTGCGCTTGATGAGTAAAGAAATATTTGATGATCAGGAACTGATGCTGCTGTTGGGTAAGAAAACAGCTGAAGCACGTTTATCTGCTTTCTTATTAAGTATTTCCCTGAGGTTTAAACAACGTGGGTTTTCTTCTACTGAATTTTACTTAAGTATGTCACGTAATGATATTGCAAATTATCTTGGCTTAGCAGTTGAAACAGTGAGTCGCATGTTCACCCGCTTTCAGGAAGATGGTATTATCAATGCCGAACGTAAGCATATTGTGATTAATGACTGGGATACACTGCAGCAATTAGCTGGTATTAGTCAGCTGAGTGAAAAAGAAGCTTGTACTAAAAAGGCCTAAGAAATCTGTATTTACTAACTCGTCATTCCCGAAAGCTCTAATCGGGAATCTCTTTCTTCGTTTTATAAAATTTATCAATAGTCTGAGACAGTTGTTCCGGGCTGATGGGCTTACTGATAAAGTCGTCCATGCCGGATTCAAGACAGGTTTCCCGATCTTCTATGGTGACATGAGCGGTTAATGCAATGATGGGTATATGCTGTCCTTCTATTTCACGTCCCCTCCATATCTTTGTTGTATCAGGACCATTAATTTCCGGCATATTCATATCCATAAAAACCAGATCATAATGACTTAAAGAGAGTTCCTGTAGGGCACTACTGCCATTGAATACTCGCTTTGTAGTATGTCCCATCTCATGTAGAAAATTTTGTAATACCATTGCATTAATATCTTCATCTTCCACAATAAGAATATTAATTGGATTAGCTATCTTTTCATGAAAATCATGAGTTTTCTCAATCTGTTGATCCTGAGCTATTGTTAATGGAATTGATACCCAGAAGTGGCTGCCCTGATTAATTTCACTGTCAACACCTATCTGACCACCCATTAACTCAACTAATTGTTTGGAAATAGTGGTACCCAGGCCAGTGCCTGAATCTTTTTCATTATATGGGTGGTTATCAGCCTGAGTAAAACTATTAAAGATGAGTTTCTGTTGTTTTTTACTAATGCCTATGCCGCTATCAATAATATCAAAACGCAGACGAATCTTTTGTGTAGATGAACTAATAGGAAGCGAGTCTATTTGTTCAACAGAACTTGTAAGGGTTACTTTTCCCTGATGAGTAAATTTTATGGCATTACCGATGAGATTAAATAATATCTGTCTGATACGTTGGTTATCACCCATCACATAATAGGGGAGAGCAGAGTCAATATTATTGACTAGTGTCAGAGATTTTTGTTCAGCATTAGGTGTTAAAATATCAATGACTTCATCAATCGTCTGATGACAATTAAAACTTTCATTTTTTAAAATTAACTTTTTAGCCTCAATTTTTGAGAAATCTAAAATATCATCAATCAAAGTATGCAGGGATTTTGAGGCATTGACCAAGGTATTAGTATATTGTTTTTGTTCATCACTTTGTGGAGTTTTTTGTAATAAATAAGCAGTGCCTACAATCCCGCTCATAGGTGTTCTGATCTCATGACTCATAATAGCCAGAAAGTTGCTTTTGGCTCTGGTGGCGTGTTCGGCTGATTTTTTGGCGATATGTAATTGTTTTATCATGGAATATAAATAAACAGGCATGACAATTAAAACAAAAATTTGTGCTGATGAGTCCAGTGGATTATTGATCCAGCTCTGATCAATTAATAGTACAAAGTTATATTCAACCATGACAATAGCCACAGCAGTTAATAAATAAGGCAGGCCATAGCGAGTACCATAGGCAATATATAGCCAGATATAAATCAGCATAAATTCACTTTCACCTCCACCACTGATTAAAACAGCATAAGAAGTGTAAGTAAAATCAAGTAATAAGGTAATATAACGGCGTATACTAGAGTCGGGATTCCGAAAAAGATCCATACCAAGAATAAATGAAGTGATAAAATAGAGACTGGAAAAATTAAAATAAAGTTGCGTTGTTAGTTCAAAATTACCATTCGACATGGCAATATAGAAGTATAAAGCGATGCAAAGCCCCAGACTTATACGCACCACAAAAGAATAAAATTCCTGTGTATGTCTTACCACGGAAAAAGGATACAGCTTCATAAATAATTGGCTTGGTTGATAATTATTAGAGTTTTTTCTAATTATGTCATAATAGTGACTATAGGTCATATAAAAAGCTCCATATATAAAAATAAGGAAGAAGTCATTTAAAATGAATAAAGTAATTATTATTGGTGCAGGTATTATAGGTATGTTGACAGCCAGGATTTTGCTTAAATCCGGTGTAGCTGTCACCATTATAGAGCAGGGTTATGCCGGTAAGGAATCATCCTGGGCAGGGGGGGGTATTATTTCTCCCCTTTATCCCTGGCGTTATAGTGAAGCCGTGACGCAACTGGCTTTATGGGGACAACAGCATTATCCGGAAGTTCTGCATGAGATTCATCAAAACTCTGCTATTGATCCGGAATATATTCAAAGTGGACTCTTATATTTAAATATTGAAGATGAATTAACAAAAGCTGAAAAATGGGAGCAACAATATCACTATCCTTTTGTTTCTGTGTCAGGAGAATCTTTAAAAGCGGTTGAACCTGGATTAAATGATTCATTTGAACAAGGATGGTTAACCGATAATATTGCTCAGGTGCGTAATCCCAGACTGGTTCGCTCATTGCGTGAAGATATACTCAATCTTGGTGTTAACCTTGAGCAACAGACTCAGGCACAATCTTTTATTATAGAAAAAGATCAGTTAAAGGGTGTTGTCACAGATAAGGGTAGTTTTTATGCTGATAAAGTAGTGGTGGCTGGAGGTGCATGGAGTAGCCAACTATTAGAGTCCTGGGTAAAAATACCCAAAATTGCCCCGGTTAAAGGACAAATGATTGTTTTTAAAGCTGAACCCGGAGTGGTTTCTCGAATTGTCTTAAGTAAAGGACGTTATGTTATTCCCAGAAAAGATGGTCATATTGTGATGGGCAGCACTCTGGAGTTTGATGATTTTGATAAAACCACCACGGAGGATGTTTTAGCAGAATTAAGGCAGGAAGCTATAAGAATTATTCCAGCACTTGAGAATTATACTGTGGAAAAGCAATGGGCTGGTTTACGCCCGGGATCTATTGATGGTGTCCCCTATATTGGTGAGCATCCCGAGCTAAAAAATTTATATCTTAATGCCGGGCATTTTCGCAATGGTGTAGTGATTGGACTGGCATCCTGTCAATTACTGGTCAACCAATTATTAGGACAAGAAACCATTGTTGATGACCAGGCTTATTTACTCACAGAAGAGCGCTTAGTTAGTGATAGTCAGTCAATTGATTTGAGGACAGCTATTTAGGTTTTCTAGGTTGAAATGCTCAAAACGCAATGAGAAATCAGTGGCATTGATATTTTTTGTAATAGCACCTGTTGAAATATAATCAATATTGATCAGTGCTAACTTACTCAGACGTGCAATGGTAATATCACCGGAAACTTCCAGTTTTGCCTGATGCTGCTTAAATTGCTGATTGAGTTCAACTGCCTGCTGCAGCATTTCATTATCCATATTATCTAATAATAAAATATCCGCCCTGGCAGTTAATGCTTCTTGAAGCTCATCAAGTGTTTCAATTTCAACTTCAATTTTCAAAGTATGAGAGCTATTCATGCGGGCACTTTTAACCGCATTGGTGATAGAGCCTGCAGCCATAATATGATTTTCTTTGATTAGAATCCCATCAAATAAGCCATGACGATGATTATAACCGCCACCACAACGTACTGCATATTTCTGTGCTTCACGAAAACCTGGAATCGTTTTACGGGTGTCCAATAATTTAATCTGATTTTCTGAACTTTGTTTGAGCTGTGCAACATAAGTCTGAGTAATGGAAGCAGTACCCGAGAGTGTTTGTAGAAAATTCATAGCGGTACGTTCGCCCGTTAGAATTGTTTGACTATGACCGCTTATAGTACAAATACATTGCTCATTGGATAATCTCTCCCCATCTTGTACATGCCAGTTAAGTTTTACACTTTTATCTAATTGTTTAAAAACCTCATTAAACCAGTCCTGACCACAGAGGATGGCCTCCTCCCGGCAAATGAGATGAGCTGTAGATTGATTATTATGAGGGATAAGGCTGGCTGTTACATCTCCGCTGCCAATATCTTCTTCTAGTGCCTGAGAAACCTGAGATTGTATGATGTTATGAGGTATAGGTGACATATTTTTATCATTTAAAATTTAATTTGTTACTCTACCTTATCCTGTGTAATAATTCAAAATAGATTAAAAGTTTCAAAGAAAAAGGATCGAGGATGGAAGCAGTAAGCAGCTTTATTAGTGAGTTAAATGGTTTAGTTTGGGGTAAGCCTATGCTGATAATGATTTTTTTCACAGGTATTTTTCTGATGATAGGTCTTAGGTTTATGCCTATTTTAAATTTAGGAAAAAGCTTTAAAATATTGTGGCAGGGACGTGATCCGGGTGCTAAACAAGCGGGTGAAATATCGCCATTTAATGCTTTAATGACCTCCTTATCTGCTACCATTGGTACTGGAAATATCACCGGAGTTGCCACGGCTATTTTTATCGG
>JADFVK010000055.1 GCA_015222495.1 Pseudomonadota bacterium | reverse complement strand
TCTTCATATATGTCTTGCCTTCAGGATATACCAATTTCTTTATCAGTCAAATAACAGGCAGGATCTTCTGCCCAGAAGTTGTCCGTTGTCTGCCAGGCTCTGACTCTGGTATTACCATTACAAATATTTAAATACTGGCACTTTGCACAACGACCTTCTACAGGTCTAGGGCTTTGTTTCAATCCGGCCATTAATGGATCAGATACATCCTGCCAGATTTCTGAAAAAGGACGATCTTTAACATTGCCTAAATTATAGTTCCACCACATGGTGTCCGGGTGAACATTACCCAGATTATCAATATTAGAAATATTGACTCCTGATGAGTTGCCTCCCCATTGATCCAGTCGTGCTTTAATAGCCTCTGCTTGCTCAGGATAGTTTTCTTTCACCCATTGATAGAGATATAGGCCATCGGCATCATTATTTCCAGTAACGTACTCACGATGAATACCCTGTTTGATTTCTTTTATACAATGTTCAAATAAAAAATCCAGACAGTTGCGTGTTGCCTGATGATAGGCATCATCTTCTCTATTTTTATTGCCTCGACCTGCATAGTTAAGATGAGAGAGGTAAAACTTATCTACTTTCTCATCTTCCATTAATTGTAATAGAGCAGGGAGTTCATCAGAATTATCCTGTGTCAGGGTAAATCTCAGGCCTACTTTTAAATCATGTTCTTTACAGAGCCTGATACCCTTAATGGATTCTTGATATGCCCCATCCTTGCGGCGGAATACATCATGAGTTGCTTCAACCCCATCAATACTAATGCCGACATAGTTATAGTTC
Organism: Pseudomonadota bacterium; assembly: GCA_015222495.1. Taxonomy (GTDB): domain Bacteria; phylum Pseudomonadota; class Gammaproteobacteria; order GRL18; family GRL18; genus GRL18. The sequence continues at coordinate 1,437 of JADFVK010000055.1, read as the reverse complement.
ATATCAGCAATCTGCTGAATGTTTTTTTCGGTAATTAATGTGCCATTAGTAGATAAGCCAACATAAAAGCCCATATCTTTGGCATGTTGAGAGATTTCAAAAATATCATCTCTTAATAGTGGCTCACCACCAGAGAGAATCAAGACAGGTACGCCAAAAGCTTTCAGATCATCCATCACTGTATAAACTTCCTGTGTGGATAATTCACCTTTGAAATGTGTATCAGCAGAGATAGAGTAACAATGTTTACAGGTAAGGTTGCAGCGACGAATTAGATTCCAGATCACTACGGGGCCAGGAGGATTACGTTTTGGACCTAAGGGCGTTGGATTAATGACTTCATTAAGATATTGAGATATTCTAAACATTATTTTTTATTGTTCCTGACTTTTTAAACGTAAACCGGTCTTTTTTAAAATTTGTTTACTATAAAGCAGTTCATAAGCAGAACAATCGGAGCCTAATAAGCTGACAATCTGCTGTATTTGTTCTGCTACTTCATCTTTGCTTTTTCCATGTACCATAGCAAATAAGTTATATGGCCATTCTGGTAAAAAACGAGGTCTTTCATAACAATGACTGACAAAAGATAAGGCACCTAACTTTTCTCCCAGTTCCTTAATTTTATCATCATTAACATCCCATACTGACATGGCATTGGCTGTATAACCTAATTTATAATGATTAGGTACGGCACCAATACGGCGAATTTGTCCATTTTCAAGCATCTGTGTCATTTTTTGCTTGAGCAATTCTACTTCAATATTAAGCTCTTTGGCTATCACTTCATAAGGATTTTTAACAAGAGGCAGGCCTGACTGTGTTGCAGTAATAATTTTTCTATCCAGATCATCCATTTATTCTATTCCGGGATTTATGCCTGAAAATGCAGGCCGACAAAAAATTCTTGTAGTTTGGGCATATTGTAGACTTTCAAACCAATTTTGTCTTCAATGGACTGGTTAACCTGATCGATTTGTTGTAATGATTCAGTGGCTAAAACATACCACATATTAAATTCATGATCACGTTCATAATTATGTGCCACCTCAGAAAATGAATTAACAATCTCGGTCACTTCTGCAAAACGCTCTGTAGGTACGCGAATAGCACATAGGCTAAAGCTGCCGCCTAGCTTTTGAATATCATACATGGGACCAAAGCGGGTCAGCGTTTTATTTTCTAATAGAGATTTAAGGCGTTTAAGGAGTTCATCTTCGTCAATGCCAAGTTGCTCTGCAACTTGCTCATAGGGATTATCCACGATGGGAAAGTTTCCCTGTAATGAATTAATGATTTGACGATCCAGCTTATCCATTAACGTAAACCGAAACTTTAAGCGTAGGCATGGTTGATTGTAAGAGGAGATTTTTCCGGATGTATAATTTCTGTAATAGCCGTTTTATTAATTAACTCTTTATCGAATAAGGGAATAAG
>JADFVK010000054.1 GCA_015222495.1 Pseudomonadota bacterium | reverse complement strand
TCAATGATTGATATTGCACATAGTTTAGGTAAAAAAACTGTCGCTGAGTTTGTAGAAAATCAAAGTACTATGGACTTGTTAACAGAGTACGGTATCGATTATATTCAAGGTTTCCTAATCGGTAAACCGCAGTCTAAAGTTCCTTCTTAATGTAACTCTCGCTTAGTCGCTTGGTCGTCAGAACCGTGAAGACGGTTAATCAAATGTGCTTCTTCATCACTCAAATTACAGTTATCAATTAACTGATCAATATCAACACCTTTACGGGCTAAACGAATCGCATGATCGTAATTATGTTGTGCTGGAACACTCATACTTAGTGTGTTTTGAGACTCTTTCAATTGATTAAGAAGTAAATTGAATTTTAGAATACGTTCATCAGTACCTACAGCGCCAGCACATAGTGTTGATAGTTGGTTTTGTAAGCTAGAAATACTTTTTGCTTGTGCTTGATTAAGTTTATAGAGCCGATAAGAAGCCGTGGCAACAATTAATGTTAAAAATAAGCTGCTAGCAGCAATAAGTAATAATGTCATAATTTTGACCTCGTTTCATTTTCATTTTGCTTAAACATATTCATCAAACAAGCCTTGGTGTTTCTGTTCTTTTGGGCTTTCAGTATTTTCATCTTCTTGTTCTTCAGACTCTTTCTTATTCGATTGTTTACGTTGTTTATCATCAGGTGATGATTTCACAAGGGGCGATGGTGTTAGTGCTTGAGTTGGTTTTATTTCCTCTGACATAACATCACCTAATAACTAAAATAAATCGGATGCTTGCTCGTCGGCGAGTAATTTATTGACATCGACTAAAATGAGTAAACCCTCTTCTCGGTTTGCTACACCTTGGATAAATCGTGAACAATCATCACTATTAAAACTAGGGGCAGTATCAACCTCGGATTGATGTAGATAAACAACTTCAGACACGCTATCAACGAGCATGCCGATAACGTTATTATTAATTTCTACAACAATAATACGTGTTAAATCATCACTTTCTTTAGGCATTAATCCAAAGCGGCTACGTGTATCTATAACTGTCACTACACTACCACGCAAGTTAATGATGCCCAAAACATAATTCGGTGCGCCAGGTACAGGCGTTATTTCAATAATGCGAAGTACTTCTTGCACTTGTATTACATTGACACCATACACCTCATCTTCTAGGTGATACGTTACCCATTGCTGTACGGGATCGTTATCTTCTTCGCTATCTAAATCTAATTGGCTCATTTCTTTTGTGTCCTTAACACTGTTCTACACAATGCGGTTACAAAATTACGCATTTAACTGTCTTAACTACATGCACTGTTCGTGCCACTATCATTGATTAGTAGGCGTTATGGCAACAGGCTGGGTAGGTGGTAATATCGTTTTTTTAGCTGGGGTTTTAAATGTTTCAATAGTTCGGAGATTATCATTGCTACCATGTATGACTAGAATTACGCGACGGTTCTTTTGGCGGCCATCTTTTGTAGCATTATCAGCAATAGGCTTAAATTCACCATAGCCAATTGCAGACATTCGGCTGGAATCGACACCTTGAATATCAAGTAAATGTACAACACTGGCTGCCCGAGCTGCGGACAACTCCCAGTTTGATGGAAATCTCGGGGTGTTTATGGGGTAGTTGTCCGTGAATCCTTCAACCTGAATAGGGTTTGAATAGCCATTGAGAATGTTTGCGATATCACCCATGATCGGTTCAGCACTTTCTTCTAAACGTGACTCACCGCTTTCAAAAAGTACTTTTGATTTTATTTCTAGCTCCAACCAATCGTCACCATATTTAATAGTGACATCATCACTTTCGATTAACTCAGAGAGAGATTCGTTAAGTTGTTCCGAAATTTCTTCAATGGTTTGAATAATTTCTTTGGCAACTGGTGGGGGAGTGTATGTTTCGATTGGTATAAGTTCTAGTAAATTAATATCTTGTCCAGATGAGCCTTGTTTCGAAGTATCGCCACTTCCTTTGCTAATTTCACCTATCTGTAGAGGATCTTCACTACGTTTAGTTTCATTAAAGGCATTTTCTAAGGTGTTTGATAAAACACGATACTTACCTTCATTAACGGAAGATATTGAATACATCACAACAAAAAAGGCAAATAATAATGTAATAAAATCAGCATAAGACACGAGCCATCGTTCATGGTTTACGTGTTCTTCAACTCTTTTTTTACGTGCCATAATTTAAAAACTAATTAAGGTAAGCTTGTAAGCGGCTTTCAATATTTCTAGGGTTATCACCTGCAGCAACGCTGATTAACCCTTCTGTTATCATCATTTGCAGTCGGCTACGACGAAGAACTAAGGTTTTTAGTTTACCTGCAACAGGTAGAAAAAGTAGGTTGGCAAGGGCAACACCATAAATAGTCGCAACAAAAGCAACCGCAATACCAGAACCTAAAGAAGATGGATCTGCTAGATTTCCCATTACATGAATAAGCCCCATTACAGCACCAATGATACCTATAGTGGGCGAATATCCACCTAATGCTTCATATACTTTAGATGCTTCAATATCATGACCCTCTTGTAAATCGAGATCGGTCTCTAGTACTTCACGAACTATTTCAGGCTCTGATCCGTCAGCAATTAATTGCAGTCCTTTTTGTATAAATAAATCTTC
>JADFVK010000278.1 GCA_015222495.1 Pseudomonadota bacterium | reverse complement strand
GTACAAGGACCGACCATCGAGGCTTTTTATCGAAAGAAAAACTCAAGTATTATTTGATCTGGTCGGTTCTGACCTATGGACTAAACCGCTTCGCGGTAGGGCTAACCCACGTCCACACTTTCTCAATAACCTTTCGTATTAAACTGACGTTTCTTATTCCTGATCAATAAAAGAATTTCGTTGATCCTATATTTAAACTAAGGAGTCGTATCACTCCCTGATTTAAATTAGGAGAAGCATTATGAAGACTACTAAACATCAAATCAGCCCATTACGTCAACGCATGATTGAAGACATGCAATTGCGAAAGCTTGCCCCCAAAACGCAGTCTGGTTATATCCGAAATATTAAAAAGCTTGGAGAGTTTCTGGGCCACTCTCCACACACGGCCACGGCAAAAGAACTTCGAGCCTTCCAACTAAATATGGCTAATAATGGCACTTCCCGTATATCAATGAATGCGGCATTGATTGCGATTCGATTTCTTTTTAATGTGACGCTAAACAAACCTGAATGTATTAGAGATCTCAAGTTGGTCTCAGTTCCCAGAAAGCTCCCCATCATTTTGAGCCGTGAAGAAGTGGCTCGACTGATTGAAGCCACAGAACATCCTAAATACAGAGCGATCTTTTCAGTTGCTTATGGTGCTGGTTTGCGGATCAGTGAAATAGCCGCCTTAAAAATTGCAGATATTGATAGTGATCGAATGACACTCCACATTGAGCAAGGTAAAGGACGCAAAGATCGCTATGCCATGTTGTCACCGGCTTTACTGCAATGTTTACGGGATTGGTGGTTTTATGGTCATGAACATCGTCTGCTCTTAAATGGTGGCTGGCTCTTTCCTGGACAAAATCCAGTAAACCCCATCAGTAATCGTCAATTAGGCCATGTGTGCCGACTGGTAACTAAATCTGCGGGATTGGATAAACGGGTATCGATGCACATGTTTCGTCATGCCTTTGCCACGCACCTGTTAGAGCAAGGGGTTGATATCCGAGTGATCCAGGTTTTATTAGGGCATTCAAAACTGGAAACCACCTCTCTTTATACTCAGGTGGCGACTAAACTCTTAAAGAAAGTGACCAGCCCTCTGGAATTACTCCCAGTCGTCAAGTGAGATGTCCCATCCAACTTTAGAGGTGGCTGATATTTTTCGCCAGCATGGTACGGCATGGCGACAATCCCAAGCAGGACATCTCAGTTTAGAACAGCTCAAAGTGATGTCTGCAATTGAGCGTTGTCGTAGTATGGCATTAGGAGGGCATGTGCTGCAATGTCAGGACTGCCATCAAATCCAAATCGCCTATAATTCCTGTCGTAATCGGCATTGCCCCAAATGTCAGGCAAGTGCGGCTCATCGTTGGCTGACGGCCCGTCAGGCTGATCTCCTGCCGGTTGAATACTATCATTTGGTCTTTACTTTACCAGAATCCATCAGTCAATTGGCTTATCAAAACAAGTCTGTGATGTATACGCTTCTGTTTAAGGTTGCGGCTCAGACCCTAAAAACTATTGCAGCCGATCCCAAACATCTGGGGGCTCAAATTGGTCTTACTTTGGTGTTGCATACCTGGGGTTCAGCTTTGACACATCACCCTCATGTTCATGGTATTGTGCCTGGCGGTGGTTTATCCATGGATGGTCAACGTTGGGTGGCCTGTCGTCCAGGATTCTTTTTATCAGTACGGGTACTCTCACGGTTATTCAGAAGACTCTTTCTGGAACGATTGCTGCAGGCTTATCATGCGGGTCAATTACAGTTCTTTGGGCACTTGCAAGCCTTAAAAGAGCCAAAGCAATTTGATGACTGGCTGAAACCCTCACGACAACAAGAGTGGGTGGTGTATGCCAAACGTCCTTTTGCTAGCCCTAAATTGGTACTGGCTTATCTGTCACGCTACACACACCGAGTGGCAATAGCCAATAGTCGTCTGATTTCAATGAACGAGCATGGAGTGACATTCCAATGGAAAGATTATCGATTAAAGAGCCAACAATCTGATAAAACCATGACGTTGAGTGCTCATGAATTTATACGTCGATTTATGCTACATATATTACCTTCAGGGTTTCATCGTATTCGCCATTATGGCATGGTGTCAAATGCACAACGTAAAGAAGCATTGCCTAAAGTGCGTGAATTACTCAATACTTTAGTCACAAAAGAACGACCTGAGCACTTAATAAATTCTATGCCAATCAACAATGATGAGCCTTTGGAAAAAGTCACTTACCGTTGTTCTTATTGTGGTTCACCCATGAAGATTATTGAAACTTTTTTGGGTGGTCAGTTACCTCGGGCACCACCACTGAATAGAACAGGATCATAAAATGAATTGTGATGTTCATAAAAAAAGAAATCTCTTTCATTATTGTTTTTCAGCAGTAAGGGGGATGCTTTGTGCTTATTGGTCAAAACAGTCAATTTCTAACGGTATCTCAAAGCAAATTATTGACTTATTTAATGATAAAAGGACATATTACTTTGCTAAGGAACTGTATTTCACTCTTACTTTGGCTGTATGATCAGAAAATAAACACTCAAATCCCCATAGAAACCATCATCCCAATACCGAACTTTGATTAACGCGGTTTCGTCCCTCGGGGTTTATCCAATACCTGACTTGTTGAATTTATGTGATTTAAAGAACCTGCTTTGGGTCGCAGGTATCAGATAAACCTTACCTAAAGCACTAATTTTCATATTCACAGCTATATTGTTTTAATTCCGTATAGCTGACATTTACAATAGTTCATAAATAGG
>JADFVK010000277.1 GCA_015222495.1 Pseudomonadota bacterium | reverse complement strand
TGAGTTTGTTGCATGTCTTATCCATTTGTATATAATTTTAAGGCGCAAATTATACTCCTTTTTATATATAATGAATATTAATATTGCAAAAATATTGTATGTTATACTACAAATCTTAATGGGCTTATAAAACAAAATAATAATTTATGAAAAATATCGATATTTTTAATGGTGATGCTGATGGCATCTGTGCTTTATTACAACTAAGACAAGTAAAGCCTCTTGAGACTACATTAGTAACGGGAATAAAAAGAGATATCAATTTACTTGAAGGTGTGAATGCTGAAGCAGGTGATAAGCTGACAGTTCTAGATATTTCTCTGGATAAAAATAGAACAGGATTATTGAGAAATCTACAATCAGGTGCAGATGTTTTTTATGTTGATCACCATTTTTGTGGTGAGATACCCAATAACGATCACTTAACAACTTTAATTGATACAGATGCAAATATTTGTACCAGTTTATTGATGAACCAATATTTAGATAATCAAAAATATCTATGGGCTATTAGCGGTGCTTTTGGGGATAATTTAAAGGTTTCGGCTAATAATCTAGCTAAACAACAGCAACTTTCTGAAACTCAGGTTGCTCAGTTAAATGAGTTGGGAATTTATATTAATTATAATGGCTATGGTGCAGATATTAGTGATTTACATTTTGCTCCTGATCAATTATATCAAAATCTTCTGCCTTATCAGACACCATTTGATTTTATTGCAGATAAGAGCTCAAATTTTGAACAACTAAAATCTGGCTATAAAGAAGATAATGCCTTTGTTGCTGACTTAAAATCTGACTATGAAACAGATAAAATTGCAGTTTTTATTCTACCTGATGCTCCCTGGGCAAGGAGAATAAGTGGTATCTATAGCAATGAACTGGTTAATCAGTATCCAGATAGAGCGCATGCGGTATTAAGCCATAATAAATCAGGCGGATACCTTATCAGCGTCAGGGCACCTTTGAATAACAAAACAGGGGCAGATGAACTGTGTCGTCAGTTTCCCGGAGGAGGAGGTCGTAAGGCAGCTGCTGGTATTAACCATTTAGAAATATCTGATTTAGATGGTTTTATCAATAAATTTTCTAAACAGTTTAAGTGACTTATTTAAAACTATAAGATTGAAATTAATGAAAAGCAGTATTTATAAAGGAACAAAAAAACACAATACTTATCTTTATATTGAAAATGAAGATGATTTTTCCCGTGTTCCAGATAAACTTATGAGTGTTTTAGGTGAATTATCACATGTTATGACGATAGAACTTAGTTTGGAAAAAAAATTAGCCCAGGCTGATGTAACACGAGTGATTTCACAATTACAGGAAAATGGCTTCTATCTGCAAATACCACTGGAGTCAGAGAAGTTATCGCTCTCTGGAATGAAAGTCAAATCAAATCCCATCCCCAGCTTATAAGTTAGCGTTTCCAGGTTTAACTGATTTATTTTAAGTAACCATAGTGTTTTAACCAAAAAGGTATCGCTATTAATTCTCCAATTACGGCAGGAATACTAATGCGATTTCTATAGAGTACCAGATCAGGCGACAAGGGCCATAATAACCAGATAATCAAAGAGAGTATAAAGGCACTAATATAAGTTAACAGCAGACAACGGATTGCATCACAAAAACTAACATCTTCAGGGGCAATAAAGCGTGCCATGACTAACCATTGTGCAATGGTGATTATGAACTGAATGGGTAGATTAACTAAAAATGCCAGAAAAACAGCATCAAAAAATGTATATAAGGAAGAAAAAATAGCATTAGTCATCAGTACCAAACCAAAAAGACATGCCCTTCTTCAAAAATTCTTTATAGTGTAAGTAGTGTGAACCATCACATGAAAAATTAAGACTAATCATGCCGTTTACAACATTAATAGAGCCTGCACGTAAATAGATGATTTCATCAGCAAAACGTAATTCTTTAAAGTAGGCAAAAATTTTGGGAATTTCTGCTTTTGGAACGGTAGCCAGATCAGAATAATTATGGCGTGGATAAGCCAGACAGATATCGGGGTCATTGAGCTCATTCATACTCAAAAGTCGATAATTATAAGGATCATCTAATAGCCAAATAGTGGTTCGACTACTGGAAAAGTGAAATTTTCCGTGAAAAACACCATGCTCACAAATTAATTCCCGCATTAGGGCAAAAACATTATCAATATGGACATCCATATCACTTTGTAAGCGCTGCTGTGCGAAAAGAGCACTGCGAATAGCAGGATCACCTTTAATTTGCTGCCATTTATAATTTTCTTTATAGAGATGATTAGTGCCGGGGAGTTCGCGTAGATCATAATCTACACCAAGATAACCAATGAGCTCATCCTGAGAATTTTTGATGACATGAATAGCGGTGACAGAAGGACGTTTATTGTGCTTGCTGATATAAGCTTCAGAAAGAATAAAGTCTCTTTCATCAAAATCACCCTGCATATAAGGTCGTTCAGAACGATCTCTTCCCAGACTTTTTGCATCTGTAGTATTACGTAAAATAGTTCTGGTAATCTGCACACCCTGCTTGTTCATGATATATAAATATTTGCAGTATTGGAAAACCGGGAAAGCTCTTTTTAAATGTTCTTCAAGCTTTTCCGGGTTTGAGATATCCTTTGCTAATACAAGAACGAGCTGGGATATTGTTTTTTTTAGCATCTTTATCAGAATGTGACGCTGAGTAGATATGGTTTTTTGCAGTATAGTTCGCATATTTACAACGAGGGTGTTTGTCCCATTAAAAACTCCAATAATGCCTTTTGCGCATGTAAACGATTGCCTGCTTCATCCCAGACAACACTTTGTGGACCATCAATGACAGAAGCACTGACTTCTTCACCACGATGGGCAGGCAGGCAATGCATAAACAAAGCATCAGTATCTGCCTGAGCCATTAATTTATCATCAACGATATAGCCAGTAAAGGCTTTTTCACGACGCAGCTGTTCTTCTTCCTGCCCCATGGATGTCCATACATCGGTAACGACCATATCGGCATCAATAGAGGCTGTCATTGGATCGCGAATAATTTCAACCTGATCACCTGCAGCAGCAAAGATGGCAGCATCAGGATCATAGCCTTCAGGACAGGCAATCTTGAGTTTAAAACCCCATTGGCGGGCTGCATTAATATACGAATGACACATATTGTTTCCATCACCAATCCAGGCTACGGTCTTGCCCTCAATACTACCACGATTTTCCTGATAACACTGCATATCAGCCAATAACTGGCAAGGGTGGTACATATCGGTGAGTGCATTAATAACAGGCACTGAAGAATATTGAGCAAAGGTTTCTAATTTCTCATGTTCAAAGGTACGGATCATAATGATATCCACCATTTTTGATAGAACCCGGGCACTATCTTCAATAGGTTCACCACGACCTAGCTGGGTATCACGAGGAGAAAGAAATAAAGCACCACCGCCAAACTGGACCATTCCTGTTTCAAATGAAACACGGGTTCTGGTAGAGGATTTTTCAAAAATCATTCCCAGCATTCTATTTTTTAGCGGTTCATAAATCTCACCGGCTTTTTGCATTTGTTTCAGACTAATAGCACGGTCTGTCATGGCTCTTAATTCCGCAGAAGAAAAATCCATCAAAGTTAAAAAGTGGCGTAATGTTTTTGTAGTGTTAGTTGTCATTTGTTCTCTCCTGCCAGGCAGGTTTAAAAAATTAGTGTTTAGTGATTAGTGTTTAGTATTAAGCGATAAACTCATGAATAATCTTGCTTACAATTAAAATAATTTCATCAGCTTCTTCATTGCTGGTGATTAATGCGGGTAATAGACGTACCACGCTGTCAGCAGTCACATTAATGAGTAATTTATTATCCAGTGCTTTTTTGACTAACTCAGTACAGGG
>JADFVK010000004.1 GCA_015222495.1 Pseudomonadota bacterium | reverse complement strand
ACAGTTTAAAGCTCTCATCTCTTCCAGCCCTTGGGCTTCTGCTTCAAACATAAATGAAAAATGAAGTTGATTAAGCTTGATAAAGTAAGCATGGTTACTAGCTTGCAATTTATAGGCAGCGTTAATGCTTCCACCGCTAATAGCTGTTAAACTAACATCGCTTAGTTTATGAGTTGTTTGGCGTTCAATTTCTTGAATAATAGTATTAATCTTAAGCACTAGCAATTCTTTGAGGTGTACGAGGTAGAAGTAATTGTATACGAAAAGAGTATTTTAAGGACAAAATACAGATTGGTTTTCACAGCTAAACTATCATGGGAATTATGAAAGAACTTTGTCATTTAAGTAAAGATTATCAAAAAGCAATCGATCAGCTTAAAGCTAATTTGTGGACAAGTATTGGTGGTAACCTTGTCTTAGCATTAGTGACCTTTTGGATGTTAAAAGATGATATTGCTAGTACTACGTTATGGGCGTGGTTATTAAGTCATGTTATATTGGCGATACTTAGGGTTCACGCACTGTATCGACTTATTCCCGCGGAAGATCCATCTGAAGAGTGGAAAAAAAGAAAGATAATTTATACTTTCTCGGTAACTTTAATCGGGTTACTGTGGGGAATAATTTCTCTCTTAGCCGTTTTATATGCACCTGTAACAGAGCAGTTGGTAGTGGCATTTATTGTAACAGGGTTAACAGCAGGTGCTGTTGCGACTTTAACTCCAGTTTTATCCGGATTTCTGGGATATTTTCTAGCAGCAGTTATTCCTGTAGCGGCAAGTTTTTTTATGTCATCATCAGAAGTGTTGTCAGCAGTATTTCCGATTGTTTTACTATATGTTTTTGTTGTTTATTCTTCAGGTATAAAGCTCAATAAAAATATTGTTAGCACAATTGAATTAACGAAAAAATTACAGCAAATGAATGATGTTATGTTGTTAGAAAAAGAACGTGCAGAGCGAGCTAATAAAGCGAAATCAATATTTTTATCAAGTATGAGTCATGAGTTTCGGACACCATTGAATGCTATTTTAGGGTTTACTCAATTATTAAAACTTGATCCATTAGAGTCTCAGCAAGAAGAAAATTTAGATCAAATTCATACGGCAGGGGAACATTTATTAGAGTTAATAAATGGTGTATTAGATGTTTCAAAAGTAGAATCTGGTGATATGGATTTAAATATTGAGGAGCTATCAATTCAAAGTTGTGTGAGCCAATGTGTGGATATGGTTAGCCCATTAGCTGTCAAGCGTGAAATTGTAATAACTATCTTAGAACCTCAAGTTGATTGGCGAGTTTCTGCTGATCTAAAAAGTATCCAACAAGTACTGATTAACCTTTTATCGAATGCAATTAAATATAATAAAGAGGCAGGAAAAATTGAGGTTAGATGCCAACAAGTTGCTGATAAATGGTTACGAATATCCGTAATTGATACAGGAATAGGGATTGCTAAAGAAAACCAAGAGAAGGTGTTTGAGGCATTTCAGCGCTTAGGAAAAGAGGCAGGAAAAATTGAAGGAACGGGAATAGGTTTGTATTTCGCAAAACAGCAAATTGAACGAATGGATGGTAAGCTTGGCTTTGATAGTGTTGAAGGACAAGGTTCAACGTTTTGGTGTGAATTACCGTTGATTACTAAAATCTTAACTTAAAAACTTTTTCAATATTATGGGAAACTTAGAAAGTTGTAGTGGCTTGGTAATATAGGCATCAAATAAGCCTTTAGCATTGTTGAAGTCATCTTTCATCACCGCTGCAGTTACTGCCAAAATCGGTTTTTGTTTATATTGTTTCGTTTCACGTAGCTTGGCCGTCAGTTCTTTTCCATCCATTCCTGGAAGGTTTATATCCATCAGAATGAGATCAAAATCGTCTTTGATTGCTGCTTCCCAGCCTAACTCGCCCGTTCCAGCAATGTGCAAGGTATAGTTTTTGTATTTAGAAAAATACGATTGCATAAGATGCTGATTGGCTGGGTTATCTTCAACATATAAAATATCTTTATGAGGAGTATCAACATCATCTGGCGTTATTTCTATAGTGTGGAGTTTTGCCGTTTTTATTGTTTCAGATTTATCTATAGCGAGTGGAACTTCGAACCAAAAGGTTGAACCTTGTCCTTCAACACTATCAAAACCTATTCTTCCGCCCATCATTTCAACGAGATCTTTAGTTACAACTAGACCGATACCAGTGCCTTCAATTGATGAATTTTCTTGGCCTAAGCGATTAAATGCAGAAAAAACTTTTTCTTGATGAGTTTTTGATATGCCAATTCCTGTATCGGTAATATTGATTCTAATTGAATTATTTCCAGCATTACTCCATTCAATACTTACATCACCATCAACACGATTATATTTGATAGCATTGCTGACAAGGTTAATAATGACTTGTTTTAATTTGGTGTAATCTGCATTTACTATAAACTCTGAATCAGATAATACGGCTAGCTTTATACCTTCTTTTTCAGCGAGTGAGCTTGTTAATAATAATGAATCATTTATAACATCAGTTAGTTGCAATGCCTCAATAGATAATTCCATTTTGCCCGATTCAATGACAGATAATTCTAGTACACCATTAATAAGAGCGAGTAAATGGTGTCCGCTTTGCAAAATAAACTCTACATTCTCATTTTGATCCTCTGATAATGGATCCATTTCTAATAATTGCGCGAAGCCTAAAATAGCATTAAGAGGCGTTCTTAGTTCATGGCTCATTGATGATAAGAATTTAGACTTAGCTTGATTCGCATGATTAGCAATTTCTTTTGCTTTAATAATGCCTTGCTCATATTCTTTTTGCTGTGTGAGATCACGTATAAATGCAGAAAACTCATAGCGTTCATTATT
>JADFVK010000276.1 GCA_015222495.1 Pseudomonadota bacterium | reverse complement strand
GCAGCAGCAGGGTGTTCTTCTTATGCCGGTATTCCTTTAACACATCGTGATTATGTTCAATCATGTATGTTTGTCACCGGACACTTAAAAGATGGTACAACTGATTTGAATTGGAATGCCATTGCACAACCAAATCAAACAGTCGTGTTTTATATGGGGCTGCAAACGGTAAAAGAACTTTGTAGTGAGCTTGTAGCACACGGTTTATCAAGTACAACACCGGCAGCTTTGGTTGAAAAGGGCACAACTCAGGAACAAAGAGTACACATTGGTGATTTAACAACATTACATGAGATTGTTAAAAAGAATAATGTTAAAGCACCGACGTTGATTATTGTAGGTGAAGTTGTGAAATTGCACGATAAGTTGAATTGGTTTGTGCCTGAAGGGATTGAGTAAGTTAACGTCTAGGGTAAGTGGCGCGTGCTGTTTGCGCGTCCGCGCGAAGCGAGCTTAACCCGCTTGTTATGTGTATCAATTTTCCAACTCTAAGTCTTCCCAATCGACATTTCCTTTTTCAATCAATTTAATCAATGCTGTTTGAGCTAATTTAGCCGCTTTATCTAATATCTCAATCTTGTCATTTTTCGAAAACTTGCCATTGTGAACTGCACTTGATGTAATATCGTAGGCGTCCTTTATGAGCTTGAAGATATTTCTACGTTCATCAAGTGTTGATCCAAGGAACAAGGCAGCCCGTAGAGCCAACCTATATCTAAGTTGATCTTTATTTCCATCTGTCAGAAATATAGATTCTAAGCAAATTCTCAAATAAATTGCTCTATCAACCAAACTTTCAGCGGAGCCAAAGCTGTTGAGTTTTTCTAATGGTATTAGTAGTTTGTTTTGAAAATTAGGTTGCAGTAACTCAAATTTAATGAGGATTTGATTTGCTCTTTCGAGCTCAATCTTTAATACAGAAGGGGCTAACGGAGGATGCTTAAATGGAATAATACTCCAGCTTTGACCTCCACTCACAAAAGGCAAATTATCAGGAGCAACAACTCCAGAAGCTATTGAATGAACGCCGTAATTAACTGGTCTTGCCAAACTCAAGCACAATCTAGCAGCCCTAAGGCTTTCATTAGGCAATTCAACTGTCACACGTTTTGATTCAATATCAGTATTTCTTCTGTGATTTATAGGTTGTTCAAATTGGATAATGGAGACTGCTGTTACTTGCGGCAAAGGTGTTCTTATTCCAAATGATTCATTGCAAATAGCACTTGCCAGTGATGAGTCAGAGATATTATTTGGACTAGTAAATCGTACCCCGTTTGAGAATTTAAATTCACAATCTAAATATACACCCACTATTAATTCGATTAAGTCAACTTTGACTTCAGTTGAAGATACATAAGCATCAAGTTCTTCTATTGCCTTGTCTGCGCCAACTGTGCGAGCTCGGTTTATTGTCCAATCCACTAAATCCTGAATGGTAGTATTTGAAGCGCCATTCCCTAAATTTTGAAGGTGATTGTCGAAGATCGCATACTCTTTTTTGTTTCTCATTAAATCAAAATATATTTTTCCTATCTCATCGTCTTTCCATAGCGGACCATTAATCGCCTTCTGATAAGGATGACGATTATCTTCAGGATAAGTTTTAATCAAATCACTTAACCTAAGGACTATGTTATCTTTCAAATCAGTTGATTGCATTCATGGGCCTAAATATTTCGTAAACATTTATTCTTCTTATATCGTTGTAGTATTAGATTGGCACAATTATTTAATTTTTTTACACATAATAGTGATTTAATTCTAATTATTAAATCATAAAATGCACTAAACAGCCATTTTGAGGTTACTTTACGCTTAATCGTTGGTTCGTGGTGTGAGTATGAATGGCATCATAAATAACCGGTATCAGCACTAAACTCACCAAAATAGAAAAACTTAAACCAAATACTATCACGATCGCTAAGGGTTGTAGCATTTCTGAACCTTCACCTAAACCTATCGCTAATGGCAACATACCAATTACAGTGGTTAAGGTGGTCATTAATATCGGGCGGAATCTCAGGTTTGCGGCGAGTTTTATCGCATCATGGATGCTGTTATTGTTTTCTTCTTTTAGTTTTGCTCGAGCGAGTTCAATTTGTTCGACCAGAACGATGGCATTGTTCACGACGATACCGGACAACATGATGATGCCTAACCAGACAGGCATGGTGACGGTAAGTCCGAACAGCAAGAGTCCTATGGTTGTGCCAATAAACATGAAAGGGATGCCGAGTAAAATGACAAAGGGATTGACCAATGATTCGTATTG
>JADFVK010000275.1 GCA_015222495.1 Pseudomonadota bacterium | reverse complement strand
TCAATTATCAATCAGTAGTATTATTCCATCTCGACCCTTTGAAGTAGTTCGAAGTCTTTTATTAAATTTTTTAAAGTTTAAAGATAATTAGCTTCCTAGTATTTTCCTTGCTAAATAAATAGTATGACGGCTACCTTTACCTTTATGCGCTCTGACTGTTTTAGTTTTAACCTGAAAGCCAGTTCTTTTCAGTTGCAGGGTGAACTTTGGATCATGCCATGCAGACCAAATAGCTAACACGCCGCCAGGATTAAGTGTTTGTCGTATAGTTTGTAAACTTTGGATTGAATATAGATCGTTATTATCGTCTTGTGTAAAGCCCTCGGGACCGTTATCTACATCTAATAAAACAGCGTCATAAGTGGCTTCATTTATTTTGAAAAGTTCAGCCACATCGCCCAGGTGTACCTGAACCCTATTATCATCAAGTGGCCTGCCTGCACATTCACCTAATGGGCCTTTATTCCATTCAATAACTTCGGGTACTAGTTCAGCAACAATCACTTGAGAACTTATTGATGTTGCTTTGAGTGCTGCAGCCAGAGTGAAGCCCATCCCCATGCCACCGACTAACACTTTAGTATTCTCCACCCCTTGAATATGTGCGCAACCTAATTCAGCCAGGGCTAGTTCGGAACAATGCATTCGACTGTTCATTAACTCTCCACGCACACCTTTTAGATGAATAGAAAAATCATCTGCGCGCTGATATAACCTCAGTTCACCACTGTTATTGGGAATGTTGGCTGTGCCTAATAATGTCCAAGTTGTCATAATTTTTTAATTCAAGCGTTAAATGGGGCTTAAGTTGGGTTTAATTTAACATGTGATAATCACTCTGGTTAAACCATTTTCTTGTGGCATTCTACACTAGTTTTTTGATTGATAATAACTTCTACTAATTGAATGCCTGATAGTGAAAAAATGGCAGGTAATTGTTCATCTAATTCTTTTCTATTCTCTATCTTGGTGTAATTTAAACCATATAGCTTTGCACTATATTGAAAATTCAAGTCTGTATCAGTTGTCCAGAGCTTATCAAAGCTGTCTAATTGTTGTTGTGGTAAATAATTAAAAATACCGCCACCACTATTATTGATTAATATAATAGTAGCATTGAATCCCATGGTAGCCAGTTTTTTACATATGAGTAAGCCGTTCATATCATGATAAAAGGTTAAGTCTCCCACAACAGCAATAGCGTATTTTTTATGACTTGCTAATAATCCTAAGAATGTTGATATATTTCCATCAATACCGCTAACGCCACGATTAGCATAAAAGTCAACATTTTTATGCTGAGATGATTGCTGAGTAATAAAAGTATCAAAATCACGAATAGCCATGGAGTTAGCACTAAATAGAAGGCTATGATCAGGGATGGATTCCAACATAGTATTGATTACATGGCCTTCAAATAATTGTGTATTATCACTATTGTTTAAAATATGATTAATTTTAGCTTCAGATTTCTTGTCTAACGCCAGCCAATGGGATCTATGTGTATCTGATTTGTTAGTAATGGATGTGGCTAATATTTGTTTACAGAATGTTGCAGGCAGACAATGTATTTCTGTATTTGCCTTATGAATAGGATCTAATTTATCACCATAGGAACTGACCAGGATAGTATGAGTATTCAGTGACTTGAGATATAGCAGCAGATTTTTTGAAACAGGAAATTGGCCAAAGCGAATAATCCAGTCAGGTTTTAATGAATCACTATTAAGATGATATTGTTTTAAAAAATGATCATAATTATAAATATAGTTGGAATTATCTATGCTGCTAAAACGCAGGTTGGATAAGGGATCAATTAATACCGGGCAATTAAGTTTGTGTGTTAATTGGGATAATCGATTACTAAAACCTTCCTGTTCCTGTTTGTTCAAAGCACCACAAATAATCAAGCCCTTACCTGAGCCAATAACTTTACTCAAAAGTTCCAGGCGTACTGATGATATTGAGGGATTGATTTTTTTATCTTGAGTTATTTTTTTTATATTATCTAAAATCTGTGTTCCCAACTGATTAATAAAGTGATTTAAATTATCACTTGTAAAACGTTTTGGTAATAAGGGTTCTCTAAGGGGGATATTTAAATGAACAGGACCGGGTTTTTGACCCATTGCCTGGCTATAAATTTGTGTGCTTATTTGCTTTAGATAATGATTGTTGAGTAAAATTTCACTGGCATCTTCAAGTGTTAAACTCCCACGCACATGGGAAGAAAATATTCCTTGTTGTTCAATAGTTTGATTGGCACCACAATGATGAAGCTCTGTTGGCCGATCAGCAGAAAGTAAGAGTAGGGGAGTATAGGAATGATTGGCTTCTACAATAGCAGGAAACCAGTTCGCCACCGCACTACCGGAAGTACAAATTAAAATAACGGCTTGTTGTTTTTTCTGTGCCAGGCCCAGGGCAAAGAATCCGGCACTGCGTTCATCAATTTGCATCCAGGTATTGATGGCAGGGTGTTTTTCACTGGCCAGTGCCAGGGGGGTTGAGCGAGAGCCGGGAGAAATAACAACTTCTGAAACACCTAGCAAACTAAAATAATGAATTAGACTAAATGCCCATTTATAATTGAGTGAGCCGTATGAATCCATTTATAGCATCTCTAAAATAGTTTGCATCTTTAATTCAGTTTCCTGCCATTCTGTTTCCGGATCCGATTCTGCAACCAGGCCAGCACCGGCAAAAAGAGTCATTTTATTCTTATTGATGACGGCACAGCGTAACATAACAGATAATTCACCATTGATTTTCCCCTGGGAATTGTTTTCAAGATAACCAAATGCACCGGTATACCAGCCTCGTTGATAATCTTCATTTTCTAATAACCACTGTCTGGATTTTTGAGTGGGATATCCGGCAACTGCAGGGGTTGGGTGTAATTTTTTAACCACATCAAAAAGATCATATTGTTCCATTAACTTCCCTTGAATAGGTGTTTCCAGGTGATACATATTATGTAATTTCATTAAAAAGGGGGATAGTGGCATTTTCAATGTATGACAGAGAGAATCCAGCCCCTGATAAATGGCCTGCACAATAAAATCATGTTCCTTTAATAGTCTATGTTTATCAGCTAAAGGGGATTGGGCAAGAGAACTAATGGAATGATTTTTATCTTCTTTTCTATGAATGGTACCACCAATGGCATCACTTTTGATATTGGGATAATCTAATGTAACAAGATGCTCTGGAGAAGCAACAATAATTGTTTTTCCAGAAAACTGATAACTTAAAATAGTACAACCAGGATAATTTTTAATTAAATTCCGGCTTAATTGAATCGTAGAAATTTTCTTTTCTTTGCTTAAGCTAAATTGACGACTGGTGACTATTTTATCTATGCTTCCGGAGCGAATTTTATTAATGGCTTTTTTGGTTATTTGTATCCAGGAAATGGATAGTGGTCTATTGAGCAGTTCTGATTTTGATTCAGGTGTTGTATCAGAATATTGGTTAATTTCTTTAAAATAGGCTTTAAGTAAAGATTCAATTGTTAATAATACTTCTGAAATATAATTTTGCTGTTTTTCCCATTGTTGTAAATCCACATTAATAAAGAGTGTCTGCCGGCTATTGATTTCTTTGAAAAGAATCAGTGGTATTGTGATTATAGTATTTGGCAGGTCTGACCAATGACCTGCCATGGGATCATTTTCATCAAAGGCAAAGGCGTGAAAAGCAATCGGGCTGATTATGTCTTTATCCTGCCATTTTTGAAGAATCTCGGTGTAAGCTGATTTGATTGAGTTAAATCGATGCTTACCTGTTGCTTCTAAATTAATAAAGGAACCTAATCCCAGTAATGTTAGTGATGAATCAGGCTTGCAGAGAAAAAAACTCTGATCAATATCAGTTGCATGTAGAGAAATATATTCATCTAAGGAAATTTGTAAAGTGCTATATTGATATGAGTTATTTTTAATAAAATCAACGGATTTCTTTTGCAGTTTATGTTTTATTATTGTGATTAATGAGTCAAGCATATTAATGAGATTCGAGGCTTATGAATAATATTGCATTATAAAGCAATGATGATATAAATAAACTCAGCTTAAGTAAATAGTGACTTGAAGGCTCATGCAATATTGACGTGGATCAACTGATTGCAGATAAATAAAAAAAACTGTGTGATATGACTCATTTTTTAATGCATATACCCTGGAAAGCTGTTAATATTCACAACAGATTTAATAAATCAGCTTTAATATCTGACTTTCTTTATAAAAAGTTAGCCAAAGTTATAAAAAGTTTATCAATAAAAAGGGTGCAAATATGAAAATAGTAAGCAAGAGCGTTGTCTCATTGCTAGCTGGTGTCAGTATTGCTATGGGTGCTGTCTCTGGTGCTTCTGCTTCTTCTCTTGAAGATGTAATGAAAGCTAGGGGTTTAACTCAGAAGGATTTACTGGCCGCTGCAAAAACTTATACTCCGACAGGCGGACGTGATGAATATATCGCTGTCAGCTCCGGTGGTCAAAGTGGACATGTCATGATTTATGGTATTCCATCAATGCGCATTTTAAAATATGTAGCTGTATTTACGCCAGAGCCATGGCAGGGTTACGGCTTTGATGATGAATCAAAAGCAGTTTTAGCTCAGGGTCAAATGCATCCAACTGAAATTACTTTTGGTGATACTCACCATCCGGCATTTTCAGAAACCAAGGGTGAATATGATGGAAAATATATATTCATTAATGATAAAGCCAATCCAAGAATTGCAGTCATTGACCTGCATGACTTTGAAACCAAACAGATTGTTATCAATCCAGTATTCAAATCATCACATGGTGGTGCTTTCGTTTCTTCTAATACTGAATACGTGATTGAAGCTGCACAATATCCTGCACCTTTTGAAAACTTCAAATATGTACCATTAGAAGAGTTTAATGAGAAATACCGCGGTGGTATGACTTATTGGAAATTTGATCGTAAAATCGGTCGTTTAGATCCTAAGCAGTCATTTACAGTAATGGCACCCCCATACAGCCAGGATTTATCTGACTTTGGTAAAAATGCTTCGGAAGGTTGGTCATTCACTAACTCTTTCTGTTCTGAGCGTTATGTCGGTGGTATTGAGAAAGGACGTCCTCCTTATGAGGCAGGTTGTTCTCAGAAAGATACTGACTACATGCACGTGGTTAACTGGAAGAAAGCTGAAGAGCTTTTCAAAGCTGGTAAAACAACCAAGTATAATGGTCATGCAGTTATCACTATGGAAACAATGGTTAAGAATAATGCTTTGTTCTTGATTCCTGAGCCAAAGAGTCCTCATGGTGTTGACGTTTCTCCAGATGGTAAATACATTATTGTTTCTGGTAAGTTAGATAGTCATGGTTATGTTTATGACTTTGCTAAAATTCAGAAAGCCATCAAAGCTAAAAAGTTTGAAGGTAAAGACCCTTATGGTATCCCTATTATTGCTATGAAGGATGCTTTGCATAAGCAGGTTGAATTAGGTTTGGGTCCTTTGCATACTCAGTATGACTCTAAAGAATGTGTGGTTTACACTTCTTTATATGTTGACTCTATGGTAGGTAAATGGAACTACTGTGAAGGTAAAGTACTTGATAAGATAGCGATTCACTATAACATTGGTCACTTAATGACTATGGAAGGTGACTCTGTTTCTCCAGATGGTAAATATTTGGTTGCTTTAAACAAACTGGCTATTGACCGTTTTAATCCTATTGGACCTCTACACCCTCAAAATCACCAGTTGATTGATATCTCTGGCGACAAGATGGAACTACTATATGATATGGCAGTCCCTTTGGGTGAGCCACATTATGTTGTAGCGATTAAAGCAGACAAGTTAAAGCCTGCAGTTCGTTATAAGTCTGGTTGGAACTCACGTACAGATAAGCGTCATGAATTCAAGACTCGTGCTGGCCGTGAAAAAACTACTCGTACTTGTGATACCAATGGCAAATGTACAGTGGTTGTTAGAGGTACAACCATTCGTTCACACATCACTCCTGAGACAATTGAAGCTTTCGTGGGCGATACAATTGAACTACATTTAACTAACCTGGAACGTGCACAGGATGAAACTCATGGTTTCGCTGTCTATGGTCATAATGTGAATCTTTCACTTGAGCCTGGTAAAACAGTCAGTGCTACTTTCAAACTGGATAAGGAAGGTGTTTTCCCTTACTACTGTACTGAATTCTGTTCAGCACTGCATTTGGAAATGGAAGGTTATTTGTTAGTTAAACCTAAGGGCTACAAAGCGAAAGCAGGTACCGTTAAGGAAGGTCAGTCTTATACCAAGGCTGATTATGACAAGCAGGTCAAAACCAATAATGCGACTCAGGATATCATTAATTCAGTGGTTGGTTATATCACCAGCACTAATTATAAAGATTTCCCAGCAGTTGTTGCTCTGGTTGAAGATGCAACTGACCAGTTAGGCCATGCAGATGGTGCTAAGAAGAAATCTGAAGCAGCTGCAGCTAAGAAAGATTGGCAGAATGCAACGCTTTGGGCTGGCCAGCATTGGCAGTATCAGGTTAAAACTGCAGACATTGGTCTGAGAGCTAAAACCTATCTTGAAGAACATGGTGCTAAAGTTATTAAAAAATAATTTTAGAACTTGATTTAATCAAGATTAAAAAAAGGGGAACTTATTTATAAGTTCCCCTTTTTCGTCCTTTATAAGAAGTTTTGTCAGAAGATTTGATATATATTAAGTGATTCAGCAACTATTAAGGTATACTACGGTATCTTGAAAAAGGTATATTAGAAATATATATTAATTTATCTGAATTGACTTATGTTTTGACAATCAGTCTAAATATCAGTTAAAAAATTAGTTTTAACAAAATAAGGAATAAACAATGAAAAAATTATCTAAGATTGCAATGGCTGTTGCTTTTGTTGGTGGTGTAAGTTTTACTTCTAGTGCAATGGCTCTTGATGGTGCGGCTTTATATCTGGATGCAACAAAAGGCGGTTGTTCTGCCTGTCATGGTAAAGATGCTAAAACCCCTATTATGCCTTCTTATCCAAAATTAGCAGGTCAAAATGCTACTTATGCATTTAACCAAATGAAAGATATTCAAAGTGGTAAGAGAAACAATGGTATGACTGCTGCGATGAAAGGTATTACTCACCTGACAACTGATGAAGAGAAACAAGCGATTGCTGATTGGCTTGCTACACAGTAAAAGCTATATTAGCTTTGTAAATTAGGATTTTTTTATTAATCCTGATTTACAATTGAGCTAAATGTTAGAATATTATATTATTTTGATATTCATCAAGGTGTTAAATGTACTAATATGGAAGAATACCGTCAGTTATAATTATCAATTATTCATTTTAAATATCAGGAGTCTACCAATATGAAACTTAAATCAGCAATTACTATGCTGGCATTTACAACAGCACTGGCTGTTAATGGAATTGCCCTTGCATCTTCACAATCAGATGAACATGCAAAAGCCGCCGGATGGAATAAAGGTGGTGGTGAACAGGATGCTGCATTACATTTAAAGCCTGATTTAGTGAATGGTCTTGATGTTTATGAAGTTTGTTCAGCTTGCCACTTACCAGAAGGCTGGGGTACTAAAGAAGGTACATTCCCACAATTATCTGGTCAGCATAGAAAAGTATTGGTTAAGCAATTAGCGGATATTCGTGCTTTAAATCGTGATAATCCAACCATGTATCCATTTGCATTGCCGGAATCTATTGGTGATGAACAGGCAATTGCGGATGTGACAGCCTATATTGCACAAATTCCAATGAATCCTGATAATGGTAAGGGGCCTGCTACAGCAGATCTGGCTAAAGGTAAAAAACTTTATGTAGATAACTGTGTTAAATGTCATGGTGAAATTGGTGAGGGCGATGAAGATAAATTCTATCCAAGAATTGCTGGCCAGCACTATAACTATATGATTAGACAGTTCGAGTGGATTCGTGATGGTAAGCGTCGTAACGCTAATCCTGATATGGTTGAGCAAATTAAAGGTTTCTCTGATCAGGACATGATTGATGTGATCAGCTATGTTTCTGTGATTCCTGTACCAAAAGAAGATTTGGCTCCATCTAAAGACTGGCTGAATCCTGATTTTGATTAGGCTTTAATTGTTTTAGGTTTATAAAGGGGGTCGCTGTTAAATTGCATTTGACATCGACCCCCTTGTTTTAAACTCTTTTTTATTATACAAGTAGCAGTAACCTGGGGTGGGAAATGCTAACATAACACAAAGGATCATCACTATGAATGATGCAAAACGCTCTCTGGTTCTTACCTCTTTATCTATCACTTCTGCAGTTATATTAATTGCAATCTATTTAAATCCAATCTGGTGGGTCGCACTCACTGCACCAAACTATCCTGAAACTGCATTCCCTGATGGTGTGCGAATTAACTTTCATATGAATGGCGTATTCAACGGCTGTACTCTCGTGGTAAAAGATGAGATTACTGAAGAAGAAGCTCTGGATTGTGTACATGAAATGGATACAATTAACCATTATGTGGGTATGTATCCTATTGCTGCCGGTGGTCCCATTGAACGTGGATTTTCCCCCTTCTTGGTCAGTCTATTAATATTTATGGTCATTGCCTTTGGTATTAGCGATCCCAAAAAACGACTGTATTTTCTAGGTGTAGTATTTGCGTTTAATGCCGTATGGATGACCATGACTATTTATAAAACAGATGGTTTAAGTTATCAAAATGAAGGTTACCTCTATGCATTAATGAACCAATTGGATCAGGATGTAAATGATATGACGCTCACCAGTATTGCTACAGTTAAATCTGTAGATTCTGAAAGAGCTTTAAAACAGTTACGTGATTCCCTAGCCGGCAAAGAAGTTGAAAGCATGGATGATATGCTGGCAGAAAAAGATGCTGAAGCTGCTCCAGTAGTTGTGACAATTTCTCAAAAAGAAGGACTTATTTTACAGCTTAAAGATACTTATGAAAATGACCTGCATAATAATCGAGTGTCTGATGAATGGATGGGCAATGGTTATCAATTAATGGCCTGGCATTATGGCAAGGTTTTAGGTCGTTATTTTAATAATCAGGATGAAATTCGTCCCATGGTTAAAACCCTTAGAATTGCGACTCATGTGGTATTTTTTGGATTGATTGGCGCCATGTTGTTATTAGTGGTGATGGCCACCCGAGCAAAAAGAAATCCTGTGTTCTGGTTGTTGGTTCTTGTACCTATGGCTTTACCTGTGTTCTTTATCATTGATTATGCTGCTTGGTTATGGTGGTATGGTCATACCTTAAATGATATGGGAGCATTTGCGGTTAAACCCTTTATGCCGACAGTCTTTGGTGAGGGTAAAGTGGCTCAGTTTGCGACCTTCTCCTATCCTAGTATTGGATTTGGCCTGATGATGTTGAATTCAGCTGTTTTAGCTGCAATGGCACTTATTCGTCGTGATGAATCAATATAGTATATGATTCTTTTTTTTCATTAATGTAAAATAGACTAAGGTGAGCAATATCATATTGTTCACCTTAAACTTACCATACTATAAAGATTTATACTCACATGTTATTACGCTTGTTTTTACTATTTGTGTTTACTATTTTCTCATGTTCTTTATCCTGGGCAAATACGACTAAACCAACTTCTTATCCACCTTTACAAGCTTTAGTTGATAAAGTTAAACAAGGTGAGACCTTTATTATACCCCCTGGTACTTATTCAGGACCTGTTTTTATTGAACGGGCTATGACTCTGGATGGTCAGGGAAAAGTCACTATTAATTCAGGCGGTGAAGGTTCAGTCATTGTCCTGGACACTGATGGTGCGATAATTAAAAACCTGCATTTAACCAATTCAGGCGATCATCATAACGATCTGGATTCCGGTGTTCAGGTACGGGGTAACTTTAATGTGATCAAAGATAATATTATTGATGATTGCCTATTTGGCATTGATTTACAGCAGTCAGAAAATAATATTGTCAAGCGTAACCATATTACTTCCAAAGATGAAGAGCTGGGTATGCGTGGTGATGCGATTCGTTTGTGGTATAGTTTTAATAATCAAATTATTGGCAATACTATCACTAATACTCGAGACATGGTGGTCTGGTATTCTAAAAATAATATTATAAAAGATAATACCACTGTCGGTGGCCGTTATGGTTTGCACTTTATGTATTCCCAGTATAATCTGGTGGAAAATAATAGTTATAAAAATAATTCTGTTGGCATCTTCCTGATGTATAGTGATGGCGTTAAATTACTCAATAATACTATTTCTCATGCAACGGGTGCCGCAGGGGTCGGAATTGGTTTTAAGGAAACTTCTGATATTATCGTGGCTGACAATAAAATACTTTTTAGCTCCATCGGTTTATCCATAGATGTTTCCCCTTATCAACCAGATACTAAAAATCACTTTACCAATAATTTGATTGCGTTTAATGGCGTTGGTATTCGCTTTTTAGCCAATTGGAAAGATAATATTTTTAAAAACAATCATTTTAAAGCTAATATTACCCAGATTATGGTCATGGGGGGAAAAACAGCTAATCGAAATGAATGGGATGGTAATTATTGGGACGATTATGAAGGTTTTGACCTGGATAATGATGGCATAGGGGATACACCTCATGAAATATATGCTTATTCTGATCGAATCTGGCAGGATGTGCCGGGGGCTCAATTTTTTAAAGGTTCAGCCATGCTTGAGCTGATTGATTTTTTGGAACGCTTAGCACCTTTTAGTGAGCCAGATTTAATTTTACGGGATAATGCTGCAATTTTAGATGTTAATCTTGATACAATTGCTCTTATAAAAATAGAGGAACCCCAGGCTAAAGAGAAATCCGGACCTGAAATTCTTCCTGGCTTTACGCCTGAAAATGAATTAGAAAAACGACTAAAAGGATATCTACAATGACAGATTCCAGTAGTGATGAACTAAAACCTAAAGCAAAATCTGCAGCAGTGCCTGTAGCAAGAAAGGCACAAAAGAAAATTACCCGGGGCCCAGGAAAAAGAGCTCAGGAAGCCAGACGGCAGTTTTTACGTTCAGTTGCTTTGACTATAGGTGTCACCAGTATTTCATTACTTGGATTTATCCCAATTCCGGCTGATGCCAAACGACCCAGATTACGTCCGCCTGGAGCATTAAGTGAGGAAGACTATCTTTCCTCCTGCATCAAATGTGGTCAATGTGTACAGGTTTGTCCGGTTAATGCCGTGAAATTAGATGATATTGGTACTGGTTTTGGTATAGGCGCTGCTTATATTGATGCCAGAGAACAAGGCTGCGATTTTTCCTGTGATGGTTTGCAATGTGTTCTGGCCTGTCCAACAGGTTCTTTAACCCATACCCTGGATTATACTCATGATACACGTATGGGTTTTGCTGTATTAGATAAGCCAAAAATTTGTCTAGCTGTTGCTGGTAAGGGTTTTAAAGGGCAGGCTCGAGGCCCGGATTACGAAGGTTTATTACGTTATGAAGAAATTGATCGTTGGAATCCTATCCCCTTAAAAGATCATCCCTATGATGTAGAAATTTGTGATCTCTGTGTGCAAGCCTGTCCTATTGAACAGCGTTATAATCAATGTCAGGCGGGCAAACCGCCCTCTGGTGATGAGAATCAATGTCCACCTCAGCGTGCAATTGGTCTGGAGCTGATTGAAGAAAAAAATGGGGTAAAACACATGAAACCGGTGATTTATGATGGTTGTGTTGGCTGTGGTGTCTGTGAAATGATTTGTCCCACTGCTGAGCCGGCTATTATTATTGATTATAATAAGCTCACTAAGATCCCTTTGAGTGAACACTATATGGCTAAAGCCAGCAAGGGAGATCACTAATGAATGTTTATTTAGAATCCATTGCACAATTGTTTGGGAGGGCCTCTCGTAAAATAAAAAAAGATGAGATCTCACCCGCAGCCCAAAAGCTCTATTATTATAAAAAAGGTCAAACTGTCACCAAAGCACAGATACAAGAATTACATGATGAACATCAGAAAAATAGAAAAAACAAATGGCTGAAGCGTCGCTGGTTTAGCATTATCGCAGTCAATTTACTATTTGTCGTTTCCTGGTCACTGGATATTCAGTTGTTGGAAGGTTCATTAACAGCTTCACGTTTTATGGGCTTTCATATGGCGGATTTAAACTCTGCTTTGCAGGTGATGCTTGCTTATAAAGCAGTATTGATTAATCTTCTCATTGGTGTTGTGACCATTTTTATAGCCTGGTTTTTATTGGGTGGTCGTACATTTTGCTCCTGGGCCTGCCCTTATCACTTATTGGCTGAATGGGCAGAATCATTACATTTGTGGTTATTTAAGCGTGGTTTAGCAAAAAACTATACCTTTCACCGTGGTGTTAGAAGTGTTTTTTATGTCATTTTTGCTTTATTGGCCATTGTGACCAGTTATACAGTTTTTGAGCTTATTTCACCTACGGGTATATTAAGTCGTGCGATTATTTACGGACCGGGTCTGGCCTTGATATGGGTTGCATTTTTACTCTTATTTGAAATATTTCTTTCACGTCGAGCCTGGTGTCGCTATGTTTGCCCGATTGGAATTACCTACGGGATTGTCGGTGTCTTTTCACCTCTACGAGTGACTTATGACTTAACGGATTGTAAGCATGAGGGTGATTGTCGTGCCGTTTGTCTAGTCCCTCATGTATTGGACCTGACTATTAAAAATCGCAGCAGTGATGTTGAAGTAGGCTTAGGTGCTGATTGTACTCGTTGTGGTTTGTGTGTTGATGCCTGTCCCACTGATTCTTTAAATTTTGAATTTAAGGGCTTAACACGTAAAACTAAAAAAGAAGAACTACCTCTGATGCCAGAGCCTCCAGCTGGGAAAGAGCCTTCAGATGAGCAAAAGAAAGAAGCAAAAAATGATTAAATTTAATAATGTAAAAAAGACTTTTCGTCGTACAGAAGTATTAAAAGGTTTACACCTTGAAATAAAAAAAGGCGATCGGATTGCCTTAGTCGGATCTAATGGTGCAGGAAAGACCACTATGATTCGCTGTCTTTTAGGTGAGTATGTCTGTGAAGGTGAAGTGCTTGTTAACGGTCTTGACCCTCGTGTTGAGCGGGAACTAGTACTTAAGGATATTGGTTTTGTACCGCAATTACCCCCACCATTAAAAATGCCTGTAGGACAGCTTTTTAATTTCTCTGCCAGTTTGTGTAATAGCGATCCGCAAGAAATGATTAAAGTATCTGAACGCCTGGGTCTGGATTTTGAAGAATTAAAATCCCGTCCATTTGTAAAATTATCTGGCGGACAAAAGCAGAAAATTTTGATCAGTATTGCTCTGGGACGTGATGCAAAGATTTTAATCCTGGACGAACCTGCTGCTAATCTTGACCCAGATGCTCGACACATATTTTTCCAGCTTTTGGCAGAAAAGAAAGATGCTGTTATGTTAATTTCAAGCCATCGTTTAGATGAAGTTGCAGCTCTTGTGAATCGAGTCATTGAAATGGATCAGGGTATCATTGTTTTAGATGATCGGGTTGAAGATGAAATAGATTTAAATAGCATCTTGAAAACTGAAATAAAAATCAAACGTGTAGATGAAGCTTTTGCCAAAGCCATTAACCTTTGGAGTTTTGAATCTGCCGATGGTATTCAATGGCATGGAACAGTTTCGGGCCCTGATCGATTACGTTTTTTGGGAGTTCTTTCTCGCTATGCGGCTATATTGAAAGACATCCATATGGAAGAAAAATCAGGTGGCTAAGTTTATATTAATATCGATGTTTGCAATGATATTATCAGCCTGTGGCAATGAAAAGCAGACAGGTGCAGTTGATACAAAGTGGGATCGCGATGTGTGTGAGCGCTGTATGATGATGTTAAGTGATAGAAATTTTTCTGCACAGGTACGTGTTTTTCCAGCAGGTAAGCGTTCTAAAGTCTATAAATTTGATGATCTAGGCTGTGCTGTATTGTGGTTGAATAAAGTAGAAAAACAGGCAGTTTATCGTGATAATCCAAAAACAGAAATTTGGGTGAATGATTATAAAAGCAAAGAATGGATTGATGCTAAAAAAGCCTGGTACATTAAAGATGAAATTTCTCCCATGGGTTATGGATTAGGTGCTCAGTTGGATAAAGCTGATGGTGCTTTAAATTATCAACAGGCAGTTGAACATATTTACGTGGTTGAAGAGAAATTAAATATACATGGTGGAAATTTGGATCATTAGT
Organism: Pseudomonadota bacterium; assembly: GCA_015222495.1. Taxonomy (GTDB): domain Bacteria; phylum Pseudomonadota; class Gammaproteobacteria; order GRL18; family GRL18; genus GRL18. Next base: position 14,570 of record JADFVK010000275.1, on the reverse strand, counting down.
TGTTTGTAAATAGTTTGTAGGGTGCAAACCGCACTGAAGTACTGGGTTATGAAACTTGATTGCTAGTATTGTAGTGGATTTGAGTAGTGATAAAATGAGGTAGAGCCTCCCCCTTTTTTAAAGGGGGAATGAGGGGGTTCTTGTGAGTAAAACAACACAAAACTATGCTAGGAACAATAGGCAGAACCAGACAATGCCTGAAAAGAAGATTTGGTATGAAATACTATCAAGAAAACAAACAGGGTATAAGTTTCTTCGTCAACATCCCATTGGGAGTTATATTCCAGACTTTTACTGTAGGGAATTAAAGCTTATTATTGAAATTGATGGTGACTCTCATAGTGTTCAAGAAGATTATGATATTGTAAGAACCTCTTACTTTGAAACTAGGGGGTTAAGTGTATGTCGTTTTACTAATAGAGATGTTTTGTCAAATATTGATGGTATTAAAGAATATTTACACAATGAAATATCAAAGGCAACCCCCTCTATCCCCCTTTGAAAAAGGGGGAGGCTCTATGTCATTTAAACTTAGAAATATTAAAATAAAATAAAGTAGAAACAAATGAAACATTTATGGTTAACAGCGTGGGCTGATATTATTGAATCCCTTAGAGCAAAGTGGTTTATTGTTTATAGCGGGGTGTTTGGTGGTATTGTTGTCCTTTTATTTGTCTTTGGCATTACCGAAAGTCGTATTATGGGCTTTACTGGTTTAACTCGATTATTAATTACTTATATTCAGTTAACCATTGCTATTTTACCGGTGTTTGTTCTGATTACCACTGTGCGATCGGTGGCAGGAGATAGAGAAGCGGGGGTGTTTGAGTATCTACTGTCTTTACCTATATCTTTGTCTGCCTGGTTTTGGGGTCGTTTCCTTGGACGTTTTATTGTAGTATTTTTGCCTGTTTTCCTGGCTATGGTTGGTGCTGTTATATGGGCTGCTATAAAAGGGGCAGATATTCCATGGGTACTTTTTTCCAGCTATACAGGCTTATTACTTGCTGTGGCCTGGTGTTTTCTGGGTATCGGTATGTTGATATCAACCATTGCCAGAACCGCGGATGTTGCTCAGGGGCTGGCCTTTGTTATTTGGTTGATTTTCTTACTTTTTCTAGATTTAATCTTATTAGGCATCATGATTCGAGAAGGCTTACCTTCTGAAACAGCTGTGATGATTTCTCTTATCAATCCATTACAGGTTTTCCGTACGGCAGCAATGGTTTTATTCGATCCACAATTGGTTATTTTAGGGCCTTCGGCATATGTTATTTTAGATCTGTTTTCTGAAACAGGCTATATCATCTGGGCAATTGTTTATCCTGTCATCTTGGGTACTCTTTGTGCAACCGGCGGTTATTACTTATTTAAAAAGGGTGATTTACCCTAAAGAACAGTGCTGAGTGTTATGTGTTAAGTTAAGAGCAAATGAAAGAGCAGAGTAAATTTTAAGTGATTAGATTATTTTTTTATTTTTTGGTGGTTTTTTTTCCATTTGGACTTTCTAGTGCCAATGACGTAGTTGAAGTTGATCTGGACTTAGGTGAAGAGATTAATGAACTCTGTGCTGGTTGTCATGGAGAATTTGCTGAGGGTGGAAAAATGGGAGAATATCCTCGTTTGGCTGGCCTGCCTGTTCAGTATATTGTTGAGCAACTTAAGTTATTCAAAGATGAACATCGTCAGAATATGCCGATGCGCCCTTATGCTAATAACCGTGAATTACCTGATGCAGATATACTCTCCATAGCTACTTATATTTCTCAAATTCAGCTGACGACTAAAATGCCAGAGTTTGATGAAAATACCTCAGCTTATGAAAAACTACTCATTGCTAAAAAAGTATTTAATATTCCCAAAGTAGAAGGGAATATAGAGCTAGGTGAAAAGGTTTATAAAAAAGAATGTAGATCATGCCATGGCAAAAAAGGCCTGGGTAAGAAAAATTCAAATATCCCTCAAATGACAGGGCAATATACAGAGTATATGCTCAAACAGATGAAAAGCTTTGCCAGTGGTGAACGTGAACATGATGATGATGCTGATTTATTTGCTGAAATGAGTGAAGAAGAAAATCAGGCGATTATGGCCTATTTATCTATCATGGACGATTAAGCTTTAACTATTTACTAAAAGTGATAGCCGGCAATTGCCTCTTCGGGGCTACGCGGCAAAAATTCACCGCTTTTCTCTCTATCAACTACTTCTAATGCCAGATGATTGACATAAGACTCTAAGTTAACAAACCTGATATTATTATTACGTTCAAACTCCTGCCTACGGGCTTGAAGCTCATATTTTTCATGTTCACTTAAAGAATAATATATCTGCTCTATAGTAGAATTTTTCATAAGACTTTGCTTCTATTGATCTGTGTATTATATAGAAAAATATGATGCAACTTTTATTCCCATTTTTGTACTAAAAATATATTTTATACTATTAAACTTTGTTAATTTTTATATTTTATGTTAGTTTGTCGATATGTACAAATCAGCACCTACTACACTACTATTAATAGTTTTTCTGATATTTTTAACTGCTTGGATTGATGCCAAACAACAACCCCTTTTATTCACGGATAAAAAACTTTCTCAAATAAAAAAAGAACATGGTGAAAAAACTTCACAGCGGTTTATTAAGTGGAGACAATTTGTCGCTGAAAATCAAACCAAAAGCGATCTTGAAAAAATTAAGCTAACTAATGACTTCTTTAATCAACAAATACTTTGGATAGCAGATAAAAAACTCTGGAAGAAAAATGACTATTGGGCCACACCAATGGAAACTTTAATTAAAAGAGCCGGGGATTGTGAAGACTTTACTATTATTAAATACTTTACCTTAATTTCATTAGGTGTTTCCATAAGTCATTTGAAGTTAACTTATGTCAAAGCTATAAAATATAATCAGGCTCATATGGTTTTGACCTATTCTGAAACCAAGCGTTCAGTGCCACTTGTTTTGGATAATATAAATAAAAAGATTCTACCTGCCAATAAGCGTAAAGATTTAAAACCAGTTTATAGTTTTAATGGAGAAGGTTTGTGGTTACAAAAGCAAAAGAAACTAGGTAAGAAAGTTGGTAAAAGCAGTCGTATTCGTTTATGGGTAGATCTTAACAAAAGAATGAAAAAAGAATTGATATAGGGATGAATCTTCATGACTTTATTTAAACAAATAATAATTATAATTTGTATGATTTTTTTGACTCTGTTTATTAGCAATTTTTTTGTGAGTACAGAAAATATTCGTGATTATTTAAACGAGCAATTATCCTCACATGCTCAGGATGCAGCCACCTCATTAGGTATTGCATTGACAGCTGAAATTGGTGAGAAAGATATTGCATCCATGGAAGTTTATACTAATGCTATGTTTGATAGTGGTTACTATAAAGAAATTGTTATCAAAGATATTGATGACAAAGTACTCTTTCAAAAAGATAGACCGGTAATTATTGATGAAGTGCCTAACTGGTTTATTAATTTATTTCCTCTTCATGCTCCCCATCAACAGGCTAGCGTGGAAAGTGGTTGGCAAACTGTGGGAACAATTAGTATTCAAAGTTATCCAGGGTTTGCATATGAAAAACTGTGGGAGAATACCTTAAATACATTAGTTTTATACCTTTCTATTATGTTAATTATTTTAGTTATTACGGCATTTTCACTTAAATTACTACTTAAACCTCTATTTGAAATTCGCAAACAAGCAGATGCCATTTGCAATAGTGAATTTCCTATTATTAATATTAAGCCAAAAACTATTGAATTTTTATACGTTGTGACTGCTTTGAATAAAATGTCCAAAAAACTAAAGGATATGTTTCAAGCTCAGGCTAAGATGACGGAAGATTTGCAAAAACAGGCTTTTCAGGATGGTTTAACAGGCCTGCCTAATCGTTCAATTTTTATAAAACAATTAAAATATTTTTGTGATACAAAAATTGATACTAATCGTGGTTGTTTAGTGATAATGCAGCTTATTGATCTGGTTCAGGTCAATAAGGAATATGGCCACCTTAAAGCTAATGATTTATTAAAAAATTTGGCGGAATTGCTTAATAGTACGAGTGAAAGATATCCTAATTCTTTGGTTGCTCGATTGTCTGGAAGTGAGTTTGTTATATTAATTAAATCTGTTACTCCAGGAATTATTAATGAATTAGGTGATAATTTGCAATCTGAACTGGGTAGTATTGCTAAAAAACTTGAATTTAGAAGTGAAGATATTGCTCATATTGGTATGGTGATGAACCATGAAAATCAGCCGATGAGTGAACTTTTGTCAGAGGCGGATTTAGCACTTAAACTTGCGCAACAAAAAGGTGTTAATGCCTATCACCTATATGACAATGCTCAAAATCAGAAGTTTCAAACTCAAGGAACCGATGAGTGGCATAGTATTATTATGCAGGCAGTAGAAAATGATTGGTTTCAGTTATATTTTCAAAAGACAGTGGATGTTAATAATCAGGCAGTTTTTCAGGAAATTATGTTACGTTTAAATTATGAAAAACAGGTAATATCTGCAGGAATTTTTATTCCGATGGCTGAACATTTAGATATTACTCGTTTTATTGATCGTTGGGTTATTGATAAGCTTATAAGTCGTCTTCAAGATGGAGCTGAAGCTGTTTTTTGTATTAATCTTTCCAGAAATACATTACAAGACCCATCTTTTCCTTTTTGGCTTAAAAATAAAATTAGTCAATTGCCTACAGAAAAACAAAAGCAAATAGTGATTGAAATCACTGAGTACAATGTAATCAAAGCCTTTGCAGAATACAAAAATTTATTAATAATTATGGAAGCGTATGCTTGTAAATTTTCTATTGATCACTTTGGTATTGGCTTTGCTTCAATGTCCTATCTGCAGGATATAAAGATTGACTACATTAAAGTACACGGTAGTTATGCTGCTAATATTCAGGATAATACTGATATTGTGAATTATATGAGACAAATTATTAATACTGCTCATAATCTGGATATTGAGATTATTGCCGAGGGAATTGAAAAAGAAGAAGATTTAGCCATTCTAAAAGAGATGAAGTTAGACTATTATCAGGGATACTATATCGGAAGGCCTGTCCCAGAATAATAATAATTTTAGAGCATGGCACAAAAAATAGGGTGGGCATAGCTTCAGCTGCCCACGTCTAACGTAATTACTTCATCATTGCTTCAGTTGCTTTTTGCATGTCTATGGATTCAGCGGCTTTTTGTTTATCAACAGAATCATAGGCCTTTTGGTAATCCACGCCGTCAGCACTGACTGCTCCCATCGCTTTTGTGGTATCCACAGATTCAACTGCTTTCCCCTTATCAACGGATTCATAAAGTTTTCCATAATCCAGTGCATGAGCAGGTGTGATGCTAAGTAAGAAAATGCCTATTATTAATTTTTTCATAAAATATATCCTGTTTATTGTAAGATGAACTATACTATGCGAATTATATTGAGTTTAATGCTTTTAGTCTAACATTTTTAGTTTTAACTCTTTTTTTAGAATGTTATATTACCTAAAGGTGTTGTTATAAATAGGAATAACAAAAATGAAAATTATGGCAGTGGTGTGGATGCTGATGAAGCTGCTCAAAATTCAGATACTACCATTGAAGATAATAGTTAGAGATAACTATTAATGATCTTATTTAAAAGTTACCTGGTAAAATTAAGAGTGGCAACTTTTTGTTACTCAATGGTGATCGGTCGTTTGCAGGTATTAATGATATCATTTTGCTTATTAATGCTATCTGCTTGCACAGTTGTTGGTCCGGATTACGAAGAACCCGTTGTTGAATGGTTGCAGGATTGGCAGCCTTCTGCTTATCAGCAAACAACTCAAGAAGAAAAAACACATTCAGATATTCGCTTCTGGTGGCATTTATTTAATGATCCCGTTTTAAATCAACTTATCGAAGAAGCTAAACGTGAAAATCATTCACTGAGAATTGCCGGCCTGAGAATTTTTGAAAGTCGTGCGTTTTTGGGCATTGCTAATAGCAGTCTTTATCCTCAACTACAACAGGTAAAAGGCAGCAGCAGTTATGTAAATAATCAAGCTCATGGTGGTAATACTGAAAAAAGCCAGACCTTTACGAGCTATCAGGCAGGTTTTAATGTAGGGTGGGAGCTGGATTTCTGGGGACGCTTTCAACGTGGTATTGAATCAGCAGATGCTGCCTATTTTGCCTCTATCACTAACCAACAGGATGCCCAGGTTTTATTAACAGCACAGATGGCGAGTGCTTATTTTTCCTATCGTACTACACAGGCACGTATCAGTATTGCACATGAGAATGCTAAAATTCAACAGCGAAGTTATGAAATTACCACTAATCTTTTCAAAAGTGGTGAAGGTTCAGAGCTGGATCTACAACAGGCTAAAACGCAATACCTAGCTACATTATCAACTATTCCTGAATTAGAAATTGCACTTTTACAAATACGTAATGCCATTGCTGTTCTTTTGAGCAAGCAGCCGGATGTTATTGAACAACTCGCAATTTCAGCCTACCAATGGCCTGTTATTTCTGCACAATATTTTCAGTATATACCTGCCAACTTGCTGACACGTCGTCCTGATATCCGTACTGCCGCCTGGCAGGTTGCTGCTCAATCTGCTCAGATTGGCGTGGCTGAAGCAGATTATTATCCGGCAATTTCATTATTTGGCAGCATAGGCTGGTCAGGTAATGATATATCCGGTGCTTCAGATATCGGCAGTCTGGTATTAGGTCCGGCTTTTACCTGGAATGTCCTGGACTATGATCGTATTGAAAATAATGTACGTATACAGGATTCACGTCTGCAGCAATTAATAGAACAGTATCAGAATCTGGTTTTACAGGCTGCCAAAGAAGTGGATGATGCATCCTATAGTTTATTGAAAACCAGTGAACAGAAATTATTAGTGGATGAAAGTCTTAAAGCATCACAGCGTGCTCTGGCTCTGGCAAATATTCGCTATAGAGAAGGCTATTCAGACTTTCAAAGAGTTTTGGATGCTCAAAGAGCAATGTTTTCTCAGGCAGATCGTCAGCTAGTCACACAGGATAGCTATATTTCATCAATTATCGGTTTATATAAAAGCATGGGGGGAGGATGGTCAGAAATGTCTGTTGATGAGCTGATATCTTCCCAGGTAAAAGAAACAATGCAGAAACGTACTGATTGGGGAGATTTATTGACGGCTCCTGTATTATTTCCAGAAAAAGAGGTTTTACAGCATGAGCAATAAAGAACAGGAAACCGATGAGGTTTTAGATAAGCCGACAGAAGAGAAAGAAGCCAAACAATCGGTTAAAAAAGGAGCTTTATTTATAGTCATTCTTATTCTATTGAGTTTGCTTTGGTATCTTGTTGCGGATAGATTTACGCCATATACTCAACAAGCTCGTGTTGATGGTTATGTTGTTGGCGTCAGCTCTGAAGTTTCCGGTGTGGTGAATAAGGTTTGGGTTAAAAATAATCAAAGCATTGAAGCCGGTAAGCCTCTTTTCGAAGTGAAGCGCTCGCAATATGAAATTGCCCTAAATCAGACCAGCTCGCAACTTGAAGATGTCAAGCGTCAGATTGCTGCAGGTGAAGCAGGTGTTGAATCAGCTCAATCAAATTTACTGGCGGCAATGGCCAATCAAAAGAAAACACAGCAGGATGTGACGCGTCTTGAGGCTTTGTATAAAAAAGATCCCGGAGCTATTTCTGTACGCCGCTTAGAATCTTCACAAGCATCCTATGCGCAGGCTCAGGCAAAAGTATCAGGTGCTGAGGCTGAAGTTGCACGTGCTATTGAACAAAAGGGTGGCGATGGTAAAAATAATGCCAAATTAAAAACTGCTATCAGTGCGGTTAATAAGGCTAAACTGGATTTAAAACATACGGTGACTTATGCTTCATCTCAAGGCATTATCACCGATCTGCGAACTGATGTAGGGCAGTTTGCCAATGCCGGCAGCCCGGTGATGACTTTTATCTCTATACATGATATCTGGATTAATGCAGAATTTACTGAAAATAATCTCGGGCATATGAAAATAGGCAGTCAGGTAGAACTGGTTATAGATTCTTTGCCGGGAGAAGTTTTTATTGGTGAAGTTCGTAGTATCGGGCTAGGAGTTGCTGTCAGTCAGGATCCCCCGGCAGGTACTTTACCTTCAATTGAAAATAATCGTGACTGGTTGCGACAGTCGCAACGTTTTCCTGTCATTATTGCCTTTTCTCTCAAACAGGATGAATCTTTAAGAAAATTCATTCGTATTGGCGGACAGGCTGAAGTCATTGCTTTTACCGAGGGACATGGATTTTTAAATGCTCTGGCAAAGATTTATATTCGTGTAATGAGTTATTTTTCTTATGCCTACTAAAAGAAAGCTCATAGGACTTGTGCAAATAGGGCTTGTGTAAATGCACCTTCGGGCAAGGAAAGTTTTTCGCTTAGCGATAACACCTGCTTTGGCTTTGGCTATAGCCTATTCTATGGCGCTTCCTATGGCGCATATAGCAGCATTATTTGCTTTTTTCCTAGCCAGTATTCCGGGACCTCCTCTTAATGCTAAGAAATTATTAGGGCTTATAATATTAGTTCTAGTGACTTTGGGTGCTGGTTTAATGCTGATACCGCTTCTTTTGAATTTTCAGATGACAGCTCTGTTGCTTGTTCTGCTGGGCTTGTATTTTAGTTCCTATTTAACAGTTAATTTAAATAAGAATCTGCCGGGTACTTTTCTTGCGATGGGGATGACAATAATTTCTGCTGCCGGCACGCTCAGTTATAGTCTTGCAACAACCATTATTCATGTGCTTATTTTTGCTATAGTGATAGCGACAATCAGCCACTCTCTCAGTTATTGGTTATTTCCAGATGACCCACCTGGACTTGCTAATAATGATAAATCATCCTCAGAGATAAAGAATACTACTCAATCTAACTGGATTGCAATACGTAGTACACTGATTGTGTTTCCAGCCTATTTATTGCTTTTAAGCAATCCGGCAGCCTATATGCCCATCGCTATGAAGTCAGTGATGCTCAGTCAGCAAGTTTCAAGCATCGATGCAAAAAGTGCTGGCAGAGAATTAATTGGTTCAACCATTTTAGGTGGTGTGTTTGCTGTGATTTTCTGGTTTGCCTTAGGCTTATGGACTAATCTGTGGATGTATTTTTTATGGATGTTGCTGGTTAGTTTGTATTTTTCATGTAAAATTTATCAAATGATTGCAACACGTTTTCCGCCATCATTCTGGCTGAATGTAGCTGTGACTATGTTGATTATGTTAGGGCCAGCAGTTGAAGATAGTGCTAATGGTAAAGATGTTTACGCGGCTTTTTTTAGTCGTGCTATGTTATTAATATTAATCACACTTTATGCTTTGTTTGCGATTTATTTGTTAGAGTACTTTTTTAGAAAAAAGTCTAAAGTCTAAGCCCTCGTTCTCTCTCCCGGAGGAAGAAGGAGAGGGGAAAATTCAGGAAAAAATAATGAAAGTTCTTATCAATATAATTAATTTAAAATTAAGCTTTTTGTTTTTTGCTTTATTGTTTTTATCTTTATCCGCCAATGCTAACTTTCTAGATAAGAAAATAAGTAATCTACCTGAAGATTTAAAGCAATGGGTTCCATGGGTATTAAAAGATAGCCCTGACATACGATGTCCTATTCTTTACAATACCAATACGCATTTATGTGCTTATCCTTCAGCTCTGGAACTTTCAGTATTAAAGGATAGCGGCAGTTTTTCACAAAGTTGGGATATTTTTGCTGACTCCTTTATTCCATTACCGGGTGATAATAGGAATTGGCCTGAAAGCGTTATTGTTAATGATCAATCCCATCCTGTTGTAAGCCGTAATAAGAAGCCTTTTGTCAGGCTAGCAAAAGGTCTACATAATATTAAGGGGCATTTCCAATGGAATAAACAACCCAAATATATCTCTATTCCCATAGTAACAGGCTTGATTAAGCTTAATATAAATAATCAGATGGTGAATATACCTGATTTTCGAAATGGTCAACTCTGGTTAAAAACATCTACTCAGTCCAGTCATCAGAATAATCGTCTTGATATTCATGTCTTTAGGAAGGTCCGTGATTCTATTCCTCTCACTATAGAAACGTTAATAAAAATAGATGTCTCAGGACAGCAAAGAGAAGTTATTATCAATGGCGCATTATTAGAAAAATTTACCGCCAGTGAAATTAATAGTAAATTGCCAGCGCAAATTAATGCGCAGGGACAGTTAAAAATACAAGTTCGTCCAGGTCAATGGAGCATTAAAGTCACGTCTTTTCATGCTAAAGAAATCAATGCAATTACTTTAGCTGAATTTAACAAGCCCTGGCCTGAAAATGAAATCTGGGTATTAGAACAACAGCCTCATTTAAGACGTATCAATGTAAAAAACAAAACCAGTATCGATGCCAATCAAACTCAATTGCCCAAGCAATGGAAAAAATACCCTGCCTTTCAAATGAACAGTAAAGATTCTTTAGAGTTTAAAATCATTAAAAGGGGAAATCCGGATCCTGAACCCAATCAGTTAAACTTAACAAAAAACATCTGGCTTGATTTTGATGGTAATGGATTTACTGTAAACGATAAAATAAGCGGAAAGCTATCTGAACAGTGGCGACTTAATGCTGCTGATAATGTCACTTTAGGTCAGGTGACTCTTAATGGCTCACCACAATACATCACCCGGGGATTAAAAAATCTTAGTGGTGTAGAGCTTCGTCATGGTCAAATTGACTTATCCGCTGATAGTCGCATTGAATCAGATATAAGAACTCTTTCAAGCAGTGGCTGGGATGTGGATTTTAATCTTGTTAGTGCCAATTTATACTTACCTGCCGGATGGAAATTATTTTCATTGAGTGGTGCTGATGCCAATACCAGCTGGATAAAAAGATGGTCATTATTAGATTTGTTTATTGTCCTTATTACCGCTATCGGTGTATTTAAACTATGGGGTGTTTTATGGGGTACGATAGCTCTATCTGCTTTGGTTTTGACCTGGCATCAACCCAATGCGCCTCAATTTATCTGGATTAACCTGATAGTGGTGGTAGCCATTTTACGTTCATTACCCTCTAGTGGAAAAATTTATAAGTGGCTAAATAATTATCGTCTGCTGGTATTAGTGTCTTTAGCCATAATTATTCTACCTTTTATTATTCATCAAGCTCGAACTGCTTTATATCCTCAGTTATCATTCCATTCTATAGGTAATCAATATAATAACTACGCATCTCAGGCGAATAAATCAATAGAATTAAAAGCAACGATGATTAAAAATGTCGCTTCAGATTATAGCCGTATGAGTGAATCAACTTCTGGCTCATATAGCCCAAAGAAAACCAAGACTAAAACTAATAGAAATATGCAAAGTATTGACCCGAATGCAATGATACAAACGGGTCCGGGACTACCTTCATGGAAATTAAATAAACATAGAATTAATTGGAATGGTCCGGTTGCAAGTGACCAGACATTCTCAATGACATTGATACCGCCTATGGCAAACTCATTATTAAATGTTTTGCGTATCATATTAATTTTATTACTGGCCTGGAAATTAGTTGATATTTCAACACTGAAAATAAAGAAAGTATTGACTCAGCAATTGAATAAAAATACTACTGCCGTTTCTTCTAGTGTTTCTTTTTTAGGGCTTGCATTTTTAATGGCTGTCACATTTATGACAGCATCTCCTTTAGTAGAAGCATCTTTTCCCGATAAAGAAATGCTCAATGAATTACAAAATGAACTGAATAAGCCTAATACTTGTTTGCCTCAATGTGCTGATATTGAATCAATCAATATGCTGCTTTCTGCAGAGCATTTAACCATAGACTTATTAGTTCATGCTCAGGAGGACGTGTCTATTCCATTGCCGATCCTCATTAATCAATGGAATCCTGAACATATCAGTATTAATGATAGTCCTGTATCAGGAATATTTCGTAAGTCTCGCAACAAGAACCATCAGCTTTGGTTATTTGTTCCTAAGGGAAGTCATTCCATTAAAATAAGTGGGCGGGTTAATTATCTCAGCCAATTGCAAATTAGCTTTCCATTAAAGCCTCATCATATTAAGTTAAGGTTACACGGTTGGTCATCAGAGGGTATGGATCAGGACATTACAAAAGTCTCCGGACTGAGCTTTGTTAAATTAACAGCTAAGCAAAAAGCTTTATCTGATATCGGACAAAGTGATTTACCTGTGTTTGCTGAAATAAGCAGAAATATCAACTTGGGCAGAACATGGCAAATGACAACAGAAATAAAAGGCTTATCAGGTACATCTTACCCGGTCATATTTAAGATCCCTTTATTAGAGGGAGAGTCCGTATTAAGTGAAGGAGTAAAAGTTGATAAAGGCTTTGCCATTATTACCCTGAAAAGAAAAAATTCTATTATTCGCTGGAATTCTCGCTTAAACATATCTGAGCAAATCAAATTAAAGGCCATAGAATCTAAGCAATTAATTGAAAAATGGGTATTAAATAGTAGTCCGACATGGCATATAGAACATAGTGGTATTCCTGTTGTATATCACCAGCGTCAAGGTAGTTTGTGGCAACCCAGATGGCAGCCATGGGCAGGTGAAGAAGTCATCATTGACGTGACTCGACCAAAAGGCGTGAAAGGTAAAACTATTACCATTGATAGCAGTACTTTATCTATTACTCCCGGAGAACAGAATACCAATGTCAGTTTAGATTTTAATCTGCGCAGTAGTCTGGGAGGTCAGCATCTTATTCAACTGCCTGAACATGCTAAATTACAAAGTATCAATATAAATAATAAGAATATGCCCCTTGGAAATACTGCTGAAGGTTTATCCTTGCCCGTATTGCCCGGCAATCAAAAAGTAAAGATTGTATGGAATGAAATACGAGGAATCTCTAATCAATTTAAATCTTCTACTATTAATTTAGGCATAGAAAGCGTTAATAATAAAATTCAGATCAATCCGGGCACTAAGCGTTGGGTACTTTTTGCCAGTGGACCTGATATGGGGCCAGCAGTATTATTCTGGGGAGTATTTATTATTATATTAATCCTGTCATTTGCCTTGGGGCGTATAACAGGTACGCCTTTAAATACCATGCAATGGGCATTATTATGGATAGGCTTAAGTGCTTCAGAACCACTTGCTGCTATTATTGTCGTAGGCTGCATTCTGTCATTAAAAGCCAGAAACAATCTTGATGTCAACAATATAAAAGCATGGAAATTTAATATTTTCCAATTATTCCTGGTTTTTCTTATTTTTATTTCAATTTCCGCGCTCATATTCTCCATACAACAAGGCTTATTGGGTTCACCTAATATGCAGATCAGTGGTAATGGCTCCAGCTCTCAACACTTAAACTGGTTCAGTGATAGAATTTCTGAAATAATTCCTCAGGTGACAGTCATTTCTGTCCCTGTTTTTATTTATCAATTACTGATGCTGGTGTGGTCAATCTGGCTGGCCTTTGCAGTCACTAAATGGGCACTATGGGGATGGAAATCTCTCACCCATCAGGAATACTGGAAGCCGATGCCTTTAAAATTAAATTTACGTAAAAGCAAAGGGGTATGGGGCGATAATGAGAGCCAAGAGACAAGAAATAAGGATATTAGTTGATATAAAAAACTGAGATTTTAGGCGAATAAATTCGCCTAAATATGCTAGCTATTAGCCATTATCATTATTATCTTGACGACCATCCTGCTTACAATCTCGCTTGTCTTTATCTACACCTCTCCAGTAATAAAGAAATTAGAGCTAATAAGATAAATTGTTGAGCCAAAATGTTTATACACTGAGTACTCATTATGTTGTCTTCCTTGTTGAATTTTTATAACAGAAAGTATTCAGAGTAATTTCATTAACTTCAGAGTATACAATGAAACTGATGTTATATTTATAAACTCCCCCCAAATACTTGACACAAGTATAACTTTGGTTATACTTGCTGTATGAAAACAGCAATCTCAATACCCAATAATACTTTTGATTTAGCAGAGCATTTTGCTAATAGTACAGGAATGTCTCGTAGTGAACTTTACACTAAAGCTGTCCTTGAGTATTTGGAAAATCATAAACACAAAAATGTAACTAAAGCATTAAATATGATTTATTCTCATGAGGATTCATCTTTAGATAATGAATTACAATCAATGCAAATAAAATCCTTACCAAAGGAAGACTGGTAATGAAAAAGGGTGACATTTGGTGGGCATCACTAGGTGAACCAATGGGATCTGAGCCGGGTTATCGTCGTCCTATAGTGGTCATATCATCAAATGACTTTAACCAGAGCAAAATAAGAACCGTTATTGTTGCTATTATCACTTCTAATTTACATTTAGCAGACGCTCCAGGAAATTTTATCCTCAGTAAAAAAAACACTGGGCTTGACCGTGATTCAGTGTTAAATATTTCACAACTTATGACGCTTGATAAATTATTTTTAACTGAGCGTATTGGAAATCTATCAAACAAACAGCTTAATTTCTTGGATGATAGTATAAAATTAGTGCTAAATCTCTGAACAAAATATAAC